>NZ_JBJHPC010001150.1:0-734 GCF_045257485.1 Streptomyces sp. YS-3
GAGGGGGAGGCTGCGGGGTCATGGGTCCTCGTTGGCAGGGGAGGTGAACAGACTGTCGGAAGGGAGGAGTTCAGCTGGCGGGGCTGCGCAGGATTACGCAGGCGACGCGCTGGCTGGTGAGGTCGTAGCGCGTGGCGTGGGCCCACCCGTCGCCGAGCCGGGCAAGGTGCTGTTCGGTCATGCCGCCGCGCAGAGTGCGGGCTTCGTGGTCGGTGGCGCGGACCTCGCTCAGGTACAACTGGCCGCCGGCGCGTAGCCAGTTGGTGCGGACGCGGTAGAGGAAGGCGTCGGGGTCGTCGAGCAGAGACACGGTCTGGCGGCACACGACCAGGTCGACACTGCGCGCGATCAGGCCGGGCGGGTCACCGAGGGAGAGGTCGTGGATGACGTACGGCAGCGGGCAGGGGGTGGCCTGGCGGGCCAGGGTGATGGAGGAGGGGGACCAGTCGATGCCTGTCACGTCCATCCCCGACGCGTACAGGTAGCGGGTGAAGTCCCCGGTGCCGCAGCCCGCATCGACCGCTTTCTTCCCGCGGTGGCCGGGGAAGCGCTGCTCGAAAAGGCGGAGCTCCTCGGCGGCGAGCGGGTGCAGGTAGACGCCGCTCGTGGCCACGAAATCCCAGAATGTGACGTCGCGCGGCGGTAACCGGAGCGGGCTGCTCGGCATGCGGACTATCCTCTCGGCCGCCCCAAGAAAGTGGGGCGAGATGGTTGATAACGGGCGGGATGAGGGT
>NZ_JBJHPC010000116.1:0-15087 GCF_045257485.1 Streptomyces sp. YS-3
TGCAATGGCCGTATGGCTGACGACCGCGCACTCGACGACGTACTGACCGAGGTCGGTCCCCGGCTCCGCCGCATCCGCAAGGAGCGCGGGGCCACGCTCGGGGATCTGTCGGCGGCGACCGGGATCTCCGTCTCCACGCTCTCCCGGCTGGAGTCCGGGCACCGCAGGCCCAGTCTGGAGCTGCTGCTGCCGATCGCCCGTGCCCATCAGGTGCCGCTGGACGACCTGGTGGGCGCCCCGCCCGTCGGGGACCCCCGGGTGCGGGCCAAGCCGATCGTGCGCGGCGGGAAGACGATGGTGCCGCTCACCCGCCAGCCGGGCGGGCTCCAGGCGTACAAGGTGGTGGACCGGGGTACCGCCGGGGCGCCCGAGCCGCGTGTCCATGAGGGGTACGAGTGGCTGTATGTGCTGGCGGGGAGGCTACGGCTGGTGCTCGCTGGGAACGATGTGGTGCTGGGGGCGGGGGAGGCGGCCGAGTTCGACACCCGGCTGCCGCACTGGTTCGGACCGGCCGGGGACGCGCCGGTGGAGTATCTGAGCCTGTTCGGGCCGCAGGGGGAGCGCATGCATGTCCGGGCGCGGCCCCGGGGCGGGAGCAGGTAACCGGCCTGGGGGCCGGGCGGCGGACGGCCCTGTGGGCGTCCGGCGCGCGGGAACATCGCGCCCTTTCACCTGTTCCCTCCGCAGCAAGCGACCGCTTAGTATGCAGGCGCAAGGGTACGCAGCCGTACCGCCTACAGCGCGTGGAGGCCCCGAATGCAGGCATGGCGAGTGCACGAGAACGGCGAGCCCGGTGAGGTGATGCGGCTCGACGAGGTCGAGCCCCCCACCCCGGGTCCGGGGCAGGTGCTGCTCAAGGTGCGCGCCGCGAACATCAACTTCCCGGACGCGCTGCTGTGCCGGGGGCAGTACCAGATCAAGCCGCCGCTGCCGTTCACGCCCGGGGTGGAGATCTGCGGGGAGACCGAGGACGGGCGACGGGTCATCGCCAACCCCGTGCTGCCCTTCGGGGGGCTGGCGGACTACGTGATCGCCGACGAGGCGGCGCTGCTGCCCGCCCCCGGCGCGCTGGACGACGCCGAGGCCGCCGCCCTGCACATCGGCTACCAGACCGGCATGTTCGGCCTGCACCGCCGGGCCAAGCTCCAGGCGGGAGAGACGCTGCTGGTGCACGCGGCGGCCGGCGGTGTCGGCAGCGCGGCAGTCCAGCTCGGCAAGGCGGCCGGGGCCAGGGTCATCGGGGTGGTCGGCGGCGCGGACAAGGCCGCCATCGCCCGCGAGCTGGGGTGCGATCTGGTCATCGACCGGCGCACCGAGGACATCGTGGCCGCCGTGAAGGACGCCACCGGCGGGCGCGGCGCGGACGTGATCTACGACCCGGTCGGCGGCGACGCGTACGCCAAGTCCGCCAAGTGCGTGGCCTTCGAGGGCCGCATCCTCGTCATCGGCTTCGCCAGCGGCAGCATCCCCGCCCCCGCCCTCAACCACGCCCTGGTGAAGAACTACTCGATCGTCGGTCTGCACTGGGGGCTGTACGCGCAGAAGGACCCCGCGTCCATCCCGCGCTGTCACGAGCAGTTGACCGAGCTGGCCGCCAAGGGCGCCGTCAAGCCGCTGATCAGCGAGCGCGTGCCGATGAGGGAGGCCGCGGCGGCCGTCCAGCGGGTCGCGGACGGCACCACCACCGGCCGTGTGGTCGTGCTCCCGGACGGAGCCGGCCGATGAGCGAGCGCAAGCCCGACGCGGACGAACTGCGCGCCCTGACCCGGGAGTTGCTGGCCGCCCACCCGCCCGCGGCCACCGCGGCCCTCGACTTCCTCAAGGCCCGCTTCGACGCCGGGCTCGCCTGGGTGCATTACCCGGTGGGCCTGGGCGGGCTCGGCGCGCCGCGCTCGCTCCAGCCGGTCGTCGACGCGGAGCTGGCGGCGGCGGGCGCGCCCGACAACGACCCGCGCCGGATCGGGATCGGCCTCGGGATGGCCGCGCCCACCGTGCTCAAGTACGGCACCGAGGAGCAGAAGCGGCGGTTCCTGCGGCCGTTGTGGGTCGGCGAGGAGGTGTGGTGCCAGCTCTTCAGCGAGCCCGGTGCCGGCTCCGACCTCGCGGCGCTGGGCACCCGGGCCGTGCGCGACGGTGACGACTGGATCGTCGACGGGCAGAAGGTGTGGACCTCCAGCGCCCACCTCGCCCGCTGGGCCATCCTGATCGCCCGCACCGACCCCGCGCTCCCCAAGCACCAGGGCATCAGCTACTTCATCTGCGACATGACCGACCCCGGTGTCGAGGTGCGCCCGCTGCGCCAGATCACCGGCGAGGCCGAGTTCAACGAGGTCTTCCTCACCGGCGTCCGCATCCCCGACGCCCACCGCCTCGGCGCGGTCGGTGAGGGCTGGAAGGTCGCGCAGACCACGTTGATGAACGAGCGCGTCTCCATCGGCGGGATGCGGCTGCCCCGCGAGGGCGGCATGATCGGGCCGGTCGCCGGGACCTGGCGCGAGCGCCCCGAGCTGCGCACCCACGACCTGCACCAGCGTCTGCTCACCCTCTGGGTCGAGGCCGAGGTCGCCCGCCTCACCGGTGAGCGGCTGCGCCAGCAGCTCATGGCGGGCCAGCCCGGACCCGAGGGCTCGGGCATGAAGCTCGCCTTCGCCCGCCTCAACCAGGAGATCAGCGGCCTGGAGGTCGAACTCCTGGGCCAGGAGGGGCTGTTGTACTCCAACTGGACCATGCGCAGGCCCGAGCTGGTCGACTTCACCGGCCGCGACGCCGGCTACCGGTATCTGCGCTCGAAGGGCAACTCCATCGAGGGCGGCACCAGCGAGGTACTCCTGAACATCGTCGCCGAGCGCGTCCTCGGGCTGCCCGCCGAGCCGCGCAACGACAAGGACATCGCCTGGAAGGACCTGGCCCGATGACCGAGACCGCTCCCGACCTGCTGTACTCGGAGGCCGAGGAAGACCTGCGGGCCGCCGTGCGCTCCCTGCTGGCCGACCGCACCGACACCCCGTCCGCGCTGGCCCGCGCCGAGTCGGACACCCCCTACGACCCCCGCCTGTGGCAGGCGCTCGGCGTCGACATGGGGCTCGCGGGGCTGCTGGTGCCGGAGAAGCTGGGCGGCCAAGGCGCCGGGCACCGCGAGGCGGCGGTGGTCCTGGAGGAGATCGGCCGGAGCGTCGCCCCGGTCCCGTACCTCACCAGCGCCGTCGTGGCCACCGAGACCCTGCTCGCCCTCGGCGCCCCGGCCCCCGAAGTCGCGGCGCTGCTCGGCGAGCTGGCGTCCGGGCGCAGGACGGCGGCGCTGGCCGTGCCCTTCTCGTACGGACCGGGCTCGCTGCGGCTGCGTGACGGGCTCGACGGGACCGTACGGACCGTGGCGGACGCCGCCACCGCCGACGTGCTGCTCGTGCCGACCGCGCAAGGCCTCTACGCGGTCGAGGCGGGCGAGGCGGCCCGCACGGCGCTCACCCCGCTCGACCTCACCCGGCCGCTCGCCGACGTCGCCCTCGACGGGGTGCGCGGCACGCTGCTGGCCGACGCGGACACCGGCCTGGCCGCCGCGCGCCGGGGTCTGCTCGCCGGAGCCGGACTGCTCGCCTCCGAGCAACTCGGCGTCGCCGAGTGGTGCCTGACCGAGACCGTCGCGTACACCCGGGACCGCAAGCAGTTCAACCGGCCCGTCGGCTCCTTCCAGGCGCTGAAGCACCGGATGGCGCAGGTGTGGCTGGAGGTGGTGTCGGCGCGGGCCGCGGCGCGCAACGCGGCCGACGCGCTGGCGACCGGGAGCCCGGACGCGCCGCTCGCGGTGGCGGTCGCCCAGGCGTACTGCTCACGGGTCGCGGTGCGCGCGGCCGAGGAGTGCGTCCAGTTGCACGGCGGCATCGGGATGACGTGGGAGCATCCGGCGCACCTCTATCTCAAGCGGGCCAAGTCGGCGCAGAGCGCGCTGGGTTCGGCCGGGGAGCACCGCGCGTCGGTCGCGGAGATCGTGGGGCTGCCCGCCCCCGCGTAGTCCGCGCCGAGTGTCCCGTTTTTGACCACCCCTTTGCGTACTGTTTAAATGGCGAGCTGTTGCGACCCATTCGCAACAACAGTCGATCTTCAATAAGGGGTGTGGGGCATGGCGGCCCGTTCGATGCGCGGGGCGGTACGGGGAGCGGGCGCCGCGGTGCTGGCCGGAGCACTGGCCCTCACCGCGGGCGCCTGCTCGAACCCCGGCGGGAGCGGCCGGAGCGGCGTCAAGGACTCTGCGGTCGTCGGCATCGCGTACGAGCCCGAGACGCTCAGCCCGCTCCTCGGCTACGGCAAGGACGGCAACTCCAAGATCTTTGACGGACTGCTCACCCTCGACGCGAAGATGGCGCTCAGGCCCGCGCTCGCCGTCGCGCTGCCCGAGGTGAGCGCCGACCGGCTGACCTACACGTACAGGCTCCGCAAGGGCGTGACGTTCAGCGACGGGAAGCCGTTCACGGCCAAGGACGTCGTCTTCACCTACAGGACGATCCTCGACCCGAAGACCAACAACCCCTCCAAGGGCGAGCTCGACGCCGTCAAGGAGGTCCGCGCCGAGGGCGACGACACGGTGGTCTTCACGCTCAAGTACCCCTACGCGCCCTTCGCCCAGCGCACCGTGCTGCCGATCGTGCCCGAGCACATCGCGGGCGGGCAGGACGTCAACACCGGCGCCTTCGCCACCGCTCCGGTCGGCACCGGGCCGTACCGGCTCGTCAAGTGGTCCAGGAACGAGAAGATCGCCTTCGAGGCCAACCCCACCTACTGGGGCGGCGCGCCCAAGGTCAAGAAGTTCACCATGGCCGTCATCAAGGACGACGACGTGCGCGCCACCCGGCTGCGCTCCGGCGACCTGGACGGCGCGATCCTCCCGCCCGCCCTCGCCCAGGGGTTCGCGAAGGACAAGCACAAGAAGACCTACACGGCCCGGACCTACGACTACCGCACCGTGACCCTGCCCACCGGCAACAAGGTCACCGGCGACACCGCGGTGCGCCGCGCGCTCGACCTCGCCGTCGACCGCCGGGCCATGGTCGACAAGATCCTCGACGGCGCCGGCAAGCCCGCCTACGGACCGGTCCCCACCGGCAGCCCCTGGTTCGCCCGGGGCACCGAGCGGCCCCACGACCTGGCCACGGCGAAGAAGCTCCTCGACCAGGCGGGCTGGAAGCCCGGCGCCGACGGCATCCGCGAGAAGGACGGCGTCCGCGCCGCCTTCCCGCTCTGGTACCTCTCCGGCGACAAGCTCCGCCAGGACCACGCCCTCGCCTACGCCTCGGACGCCAAGAAGGCGGGCATCGCGGTCACCACCCGGTCCGGCACCTGGGAGGTCATCGAGCCGAGGATGAAGGACGAGGCGGTCCTCGCGGGCGGCGGCTCGCCCGCCGACCCCGACTTCGACCAGTACACGCTGCTCAAGTCCTCCCTCGCGGGCGACGGGTTCAACAACATGGCGTGGTACGCGAACCCGGCCGTCGACAAGGCGCTCGACGACGCCCGCCGGAGCGGTGACACCGCCGTGCGCAAGGCCGCCTACGACACCATCCAGCGCGAGCTGGTGAAGGACCCCGGCTACACCTTCCTCACCCACATCGACCACCTCTACGTGGTGGCCGACCGCTGGGACGGGCTCTCCACCCAGACCGAGCCGCACGACCACGGCCTCGCCTCCGGCCCCTGGTGGAACGTCGAGACCTGGGCGCCGAAGAAGTGAGCCGCCGCCTCCCCTGGGGGCCGATGGCACGAATGGCGGCGCGGCGGACCTTGTTCGCCGCCCCCGTCCTGCTCGTGGTCACCTTCGGCGTCTTCGCCGTTGCCGCCGCCTCCCCCTTCGACCCCGTCAAGGCGTACACGGGCACCGCCGGCCTCACCGCCTCGCAGGACAGCCTCGACCAGCTGCGCGCCAACCTCGGCGTCGACGAGCCGCTGCTCACCCGCTGGTGGGACTGGCTGACCGCGGCCCTCACCGGCGACCTCGGCGACTCCACCGTCCTGCGCCAACCCGTCGCCGACGTCATCGGCGAACGGCTCGGCTGGTCGGCGCTGCTCGCCGCCACCGCCTTCCTTGTAGCGATCCTCCTCGGCACCGCACTCGGCGTGCTCGCCGCGCGCCGCCGCGGCGGACCGCTCGACCGGTGCGTCAGCTCCCTCGCGTACACCCTGGAAGCCGCGCCCGCCTTCTGGCTCGGACTCCTCGCCATCTGGTTCTTCGCGCTGAAGCTGGACGTGCTGCCCGCCGGCGGGCTGACCGACACGGCGAGCGACACCGTCACCACCGGCCAGGTCGCACGCCACCTCGTGCTGCCCGCCGCCGTCCTCGGCCTCTCCCAACTGCCCTGGTTCTATCTGTACGTACGCCAGGGCGTCGCCGACGCGCTGGAGGAGGACCCGGTACGCGGGGCACGCGCGCGGGGACTGAGCGAACGGACCGTCCTGCTCGGCCACGCCCTGCGCTCGGGCATGCTGCCGATGCTCACCCTGGTCGGCTCGCGCGTGCCCGAACTCATCACCGGGGCCCTGCTGGTGGAGACCGTCTTCAGCTGGCCCGGCATCGCCGCCGCCACCGTGCAGGCCGCGACCTCCGTGGACTTCCCGCTGCTCGCCGCCCTGACCGTGCTCGCCACCGCCGCCGTCCTGCTCGGCAACCTGCTGTCCGACCTGCTCTACGGCCTGGCGGACCCGAGGGTGGGCTTCGATGGCTGACACCCCCGGCCTCCGGTGGCGCGCGCACGGCCGCGCACACCGCTCCACCCGCACCCTCAAGGCGCGCGCCTCGGCCGTGATCCTCGCGGCGGCCGTCCTCACCGTCCTGCTCGTACCGCCGCTCGCCGACCTCGACCAGCAGGCCGTCGACCTCTCGCACAAACTTCTCCCGCCCTCCCTCGACCACCCGTTCGGCACCGACGACGTCGGCCGCGACCTCCTGCTGCGCTGTGTGTACGGGCTGCGGATCTCGCTCCTGGTCGGGGTCGTGGCCGCGCTGGTCGCCACTTTCGTCGGCACGGTCGTCGGCGCCGCGTCCGCCGCCCTGGGCGGCTGGACCGACCGGTTGGTGATGCGGCTCGTGGACGTGCTCTCCTCGGTGCCGCACCTGCTGCTCGGGATCTTCGTGGTCGCCCTGTTCCGCCCCGGGGTGTGGCCGGTGATCGCCTCGGTCGCCGTGACGCACTGGCTGTCCACGGCCCGGATCGTGCGCGCCGAAGTGCTCTCCCTGCGCTCGCGCCCCTACATCGACGCGGCGATCTCCGGTGGCGCCTCCCGGCTGCGGGTGACCCTGCGCCATCTGCTGCCGGGCGTGCTCCCCAAGGCCGGGCTCGCGGCGGTGCTGATGGTGCCGCACGCCATGTGGCACGAGTCGGCGCTCTCCTTCCTCGGCCTCGGCCTGCCCAGCCACCAGGCGAGCCTCGGCAACCTCGTCCAGTCCGCCCGCGGCTCGCTGCTCACCGGCCACTGGTGGCCGACCCTCTTCCCCGGCCTGCTGCTGATCGTCCCCACCCTCGCCGTCGCGGGCCTGGCCGGCGTCTGGCGCGAACGCCTCGACCCGCGCCGCCGATCGGAGCTGATGCTGTGACCACGGTCCTCGCGGTGCGCGGCCTGTCCGTGCGCTTCCGGATGCGCGGCGGACGCCATGTCGCCGCCGTCACCGATGTCTCCTTCGACCTGGCGGCGGGGGAGTGCCTGGCCCTGGTCGGCGAGAGCGGCTGCGGCAAGTCCGTCCTCGCCTCGGCGCTCCTCGGGCTGCTGCCGGGCAACGCCGAGACGGCCGGCAGCGCCGTACTGCACGGCGGCGGCGACCCGCTCGACCTGCTCGCCGCCGACGAACGCACCCTGGCCCGTACGGTAAGGGGGCGCCGCGTCGGTCTCGTACCGCAGAGCCCGGCCGCCCACCTCACCCCCGTGCGCACCGTACGGTCACAGCTCGCCGAGACCCTGCGCGAGCTCGACCGCACCCCCCGGCGCGAGCTGCGGGCGGCGACGGAGGCCGCCGCCGCGCGGGCCGCGTTCCCGCCCGGTCACCTCGACCGCTACCCGCACGAGCTGTCCGGGGGCCTGGCTCAGCGCGCCGCGACCGCGCTCGCCCTGGTCGGGGACGCGCCGCTGCTGCTGGCGGACGAGCCGACGACCGGCCTCGACCGCGATCTGGTCGACCGCACGGCCGACGAGCTGCGCCGGACGGCCGACGAGGGCCGGGCGCTGCTGCTGATCACCCACGATCTGGCGGCGGCCGAGCGGATCGCCGACCGGGTCGCCGTGATGTACGCGGGACGTGTCGTGGAACTCGCCGACGCCACCTCGTATTTCGGCGGGAGCGGACCCCGTCACCCGTATGCTCGGGGTCTGCTCGACGCGCTCGCGGAGCGGGCGTTCGCGCCCATCCCCGGGATGCCGCCCGAGCTCGGCGACCTGCCGGAGGGATGCGCGTTCGCGCCCCGCTGCGAACGGGCCACCGACCGGTGTGGCACCCTGCCGCCGTTCGACGGCCAGGTCGCCTGTCACCACCTGGAGGAGCCCGGCCTTGCTTGACCTGAAGAACATCACCGCCGGGTACGAGCGCGGCCGTCCCGTCGTCCGCGAGGCGAGCCTCACCGTCGCCCCCGGTGAGGCGGTCGGCCTGCTCGGCCCCAGCGGCTGCGGCAAGTCCACCCTGGCCCGGGTCGCGGCGCTGCTGCACCGGCCGGACGACGGCACGGTCACCCTCGACGGCGCCCTGGTCACCCAGTGGCGCCACCGCGCCCCGCGCGCGCGGCGCACCGCCGTCGGGGTGGTCTTCCAGTCGCCCCGGCTCGCCGCCGACCCCCGGCTGCGGCTGCGCGACCTGGTCGCCGAGCCGCTGCGCGCGACGGGCCGCCGGATCGAGGTCCGCGAGCGCGTCGACGAGCTGGCGGATTTGGTCGGCCTCGGCGGGGATCTGCTCAACCGGCGCCCCCACGAGGTCAGCGACGGCCAGCTCCAGCGCGCCTGCCTGGCCCGCGCCCTGGTCCTGCGGCCCCGGCTGCTGGTCTGCGACGAGATGACGGCGATGCTGGACGCCTCCACGACGGCCGCCCTGGTGGCGGTGGTCGAGCGCTACCGGCGCGAGACGTCCGCGTCCCTCCTCGCGGTGGGACATGACCGCACGCTGCTGTCGCGGTGGTGCGACCGCGGGGCGGAGTGGGGCGAGCTGACGCAGTAACGTCCCTGCGAACGACGCCTCCCAGACGCGGACCGCGCGGCCCGCGCGGACGTCCCGGCGGGGAACGCCTCCCGGGCGCGGACCGAGGGAACGCCCCCTCGAAGAACGCCTCCCCGGCTCGGCCCGCGGGAACGCCCCCTTGGGGAACGCCTCCCGGGCGCGGCCCGAGGGAACCCACCGCGGGCGTCGCCGTCCGTTCGTTCCCCCGTCACCGGGTGACCGGGCGGCGAAGTACCGGCCAACTCCGCCCGGGAGCCTGCCCGTCGGGGACGGTCCGCACGCATACTCGGTCGGGTCCGCCCGTCCCCGTTGCCCCGGGAGCACCCCATGGCCCGACCGACCCGCCGCAGTGCCGTGGCCGCCCTCGCCGCGGTCGCCGCCTCCGCCGCCATCGCGCCCGCCGCCGCGGCCGAGCGCCCCGGCGCCCGCCCCGCCGGGCCACGACCGCTGCGCCGGACCCACGCGCACAACGACTACGAGCACCCGCACCCCCTCTTCGACGCCCTCGCCCACGGCTTCACCAGCGTCGAGGCCGATGTCTTCCTGGTTGACGGACAGCTCCTGGTGGCCCACGACCCGGCCGGCCTCGACCCCACCCGCACCCTCGAAAAGCTCTACCTCGACCCGCTGATGGCCCGGATCCGCGCCAACCACGGCTCGGTGTACCGGGGTTACCACCGGCCCGTACAGCTCCTGGTCGACATCAAGGCCGACGGCGCCGCCGCCTACCGGGAACTCGACCGGCGGCTGCGTCCGTACCGCCGCATGCTCAGCGTCTACGCCCACGGCCGTGTCACGCCCGGCGCCGTGACCCCCGTCGTCTCGGGCGACCGCGCCGCCCGCGCGCCCATGGAGACGCAGAAGGTGCGCCACGCCTTCTACGACGGCCGTCCGGAAGACCTCGGCACGGCCGCCACCGCCGCGTTCATCCCGCTGATCAGCAGCGACTGGACGCAGAACTTCACCTGGCTGGGCGCGGGCCCCTTCCCCGCCGCCGAACGCCACAGGCTGCGCGCGATCGTCGCCGAGGCCCACGCCCACCGGCAGCGGGTGCGGTTCTGGGCGACGCCGGACCTGGCCGGGCCCGAACGGGACGCGCTGTGGCGCGAACTGCTCGCCGCCGACGTCGACCACATCAACACCGACGACCTCGCGGGCCTGGAGGCCTTCCTGCGCGCCCACGGGGAGTAGCCGCGGACGCCACCCGCCTCCCGTGACGACCCGTCACCCCTCAACAGCACCCGTACGGCGGACACGCCATACGCCCGACCGGCCCGCCTCCTCCGCCACACTGGCCGCCGAATGCCGCAATTCCGGCGCGGTGGAGGAGGTTGGCCATGGCCATTTCGATCTCGGTGGTGCTGTTGCTGATGGTGCTGGCGGTGATCTTTCTGCGCAGCGGCGGCCTCAAGGCCTCGCACGCGATGGTCTGCGTGCTGCTCGGCTTCTTCCTCGCCGGTACGAGCATGGCGCCCACGATCCAGGACGGGCTGAACGCGACAGCGAGCGTGGTCGGTAGCCTCAGGCCATGACCCCGGCCCGTCCAAGGATCACCGCCGAGGCGCGGCGCGCCCGCCTCGGCCCCCGCCAGCTGCTCACCCCCGCCACGCGCGCGAGCAGCCCCGAGGAGGTCGCCCGGGCACTGGTGGCGCTGCACGCCACCGACCCCGCCACCGTCTTCCTGACCGTCGCCGCGCGCACCGGCACCGCCTCGGTGGCGGAGCTGGAACGCGCGCTCTACGAGGACCACTCGCTGGTGCGGATGCTCTGTATGCGCCGCACGATGTTCGTGCTGCCCACGGAGCTCGCCCCGGTGGCGGACGCGGCGGCGGCCCGGGCCGTCGCGGTCCGGCTGCGCGCGGATCTGGCCAAGGTGATCGGTGCACAACTCGGCTTCGACGCGCGGTGGTTCGCCGCCACCGAGAAGGCGGTCCTGGCCGCTCTCGCCGAGCGCGGGGAGGCCACCGCGGCCCAGCTCGCCGAGGACGTACCGGACCTGAAGGCGCAGATCGTGATGGCCGCGGGCAAGCCGTACGAGGCGAAGCCCCGCATCACCAGCCGCTTCCTGGGCGTCATGGCCGCCGAGGGCTGCATCCGGCGCGGGCGTCCCCTCGGCAGCTGGGCCTCCAGCCAGTTCCGCTGGACGGTCGCGGAGCCGCACCCGGAGCTGTCGGCGGACGCTGCCAGGACCGAGCTCGCCGCCCGCTATCTGGACGCCTTCGGGCCCGCCACCACCGAGGACGTGAAGTGGTGGACGGGCTGGACGCTGACCGAGACCCGCAAGGCCCTGGCCGGGACCGGGGCCGTGGACGTCGACCTGGACGAGGGCCCCGGCCACGCCCTGCCCCACCAACTGGACGCGCCGCCCGCGCCCGGGCCCTGGGCGGCGCTGCTCCCGGCCCTGGACCCCACCCCGATGGGCTGGCGCCACCGCGACTGGTACCTGGACCCCGGCCACCGGGCCGAACTCTTCGACAAGACCGGCAACATCGGCCCCTCGGTGTGGTGGAACGGGCGGATCGTCGGCGGCTGGGCGCAGCGCCCGGACGGTGAGATCGTCACCGAGGTCTTCGAGGACGTGGGGGCCGCCGCACACCGGGCCGTCGACGCCGAGGCGGCACGGATGACGGAGTTCTTCGGGGCCGTACGCATCCGGCCCAGCTTCCGGACCCCGCTGGAGCGCAGGCTCTCCGCGTAGGGCGGGCACGGGCGTGCGCAGGCTCAGATCAGACGCGAGCGGATGAGGAAGCGCACGCCTTCCGGCGCCTCCAGCGAGAAGCCGCTGCCGCGCCCCTCGACGACGTCGACGATCAGCCGGGTGTGCCGCCACGCCTCGTGCTGAGCGGCCGAGATCCAGAACGGGACGGGCTCCTCGACCCCGTCGACGACGAGGTTCTCCAGCAGGACGTCCGAGCCTCCCGTACGGAACTCGCCGTCCGGGTAGCACATGGGCGCGCTGCCGTCGCAGCAGCCGCCCGACTGGTGGAACATCAGGGGCCCGTGGGCCGCCCGCAGCCGCCGCAGCAGCCCGGCGGCGGCGGGAGTCAGCTCCACGCGCGCGTGGCGGCCGTCGTGCCCGTCTCCCGGTTTCCTGGCGGACATACGGATCACGGCCCTTCGGTCTGCGTGTCGTGCCGATGCCGCAACCCCACCACGGGCGGGGTTGCGGGCACGTTGCGGACCTCTACCGCTAGGGCCGCCGCGCCGAGTCGGGCGCCTCGCGGGGGTGGGGGACCGCGAGCGGGGACGGAGTCGGCGACGGGAAGGCCTGGTCGTCGTGGTGGAGGGAGACCGTCCGGGTCGGCGCCGGGATCGAGATGCCCTCCGCGCGGTAGCGCTGGTGCAGGCGCTTGATGAACTCGTGCTTGATCCGGTACTGGTCGCTGAACTCGCCCACGCCGAGGATCACCGTGAAGTTGATCCGCGAGTCGGCGAAGGTGTGGAAGCGGACGGCCGCCTCATGGTGGGGGAGCGCGCCGTTGATGTCCACCATCACGCTGTTGACGACGTCCAGGGTCACCCGCTCGACGTGCTCCAGGTCGCTGTCGTAGCCGACCCCCACCTGCACGAGGATCGACAGCTCCTGCTCCGGGCGGCTGAAGTTGGTCATATTGGTCCGCGCCAGCCGGGCGTTGGGGATGATGACCAGGTTGTTCGACAGGTTGCGCACCACGGTGTTGCGCCAGTTGATGTCGACGACATAGCCCTCCTCGCCGCTGCTGAGCCGCATGTAGTCACCGGGCTGCACGGTCTTGGAGGCGAGGATGTGCACGCCCGCGAAGAGGTTGGCGAGGGTGTCCTGGAGTGCCAGCGCGACCGCGAGACCGCCCACGCCGAGTGCGGTGAGCAGGGGGGCGATGGAGATGCCGAGCATGTCCAGGGCGACCAGCGAGCCCATCGCCACCACCACGACCCGGGTGATGTTGACGAAGATGGTGGCCGACCCGGCCACACCGGTCCGCGACTGCGCCACCGACCGCACCAGACCCGCGACCACCCGGGCCGTGGTGAGCGTGGTGATCAGGATGAGCAGGGCGGTCAGCGAGTGGTTGGTGATCGCCGCCATACGTGTGGTGAGCGGCAGCGCCGAGGCCGCCGCCGCGGCCCCCGCGATGACGGCGGCCCAGGGGGCGACGGTACGCAGCGCGTCGACGATGATGTCGTCCCCGCTCCACTTCGTCCTGAGCGCGTGCCTGCCCAGCCAGCGCAGCAGCGCCCGCAGCAGCACCGCGGCGAAGAGCCCCGCGGCCACCGCGATACCGGCGACCACCCAGTCGTGCAGGACGAGTCCCCGGGTCAACGGACACCCTCCGGGGCGCGACGGGCCGGGGAGGGAGCCGCGGAGAGGGCGGAGGCCGCCACCGGCCCCCGTATGTGAAGTGTCGCCATCTTGTCACCTGTCAGTTCGTCGTGCGTGAAGCGCCGTTCGGGGTCTTCGCGGACGCACCGAACGGGCTGCCATCCTCCCGCATGGACGCGACGGCGGCGCGGGTGGGCCGGGGTCACGCGGACCACCCGCCGGCTCATCCGCGCACGGTCTCCCCGCAACCGCACCGCTGATCCGGAACCATGGACTCCGCGGGTACGGCGAGCCCGGCCCGTTCGGCGAGGACACCGCCCTGGAAACGGCTCTCGGCGCCCAGCTCCTCCAGCAGTTCCGCGATGTGACGGCGGCAGGTGCGCAGCGACATGCCCATGCGCCGGGCGATCACCTCGTCCTTGGCGCCCTCGGCGAGCAGGCCCACCAGCGCCCGCCGCAGACTGTGGCCGACCTCCTTGTACGCGGCCTCGCTGGTGCCCAGGAACGGGGTGGCTCCCGACCAGTGCTGCTCGAACACCCGGCACAGGTAGGCGACGACGTCGGGGTCCCGGACGAGTACCGCGCCCTCGCCGGACCCGCCGTCCGCCCGGCGGGGCAGAAAGGCCACGGCCCGGTCGAACACCACGGCCCGGTCGGGCAGTTCGGCGGCGGTCCGGTACTCGGCACCGGCCTCCGCGAGCGTCTCCACATACCCCTGGGTGGAGAGGCTGGCGCGCGCCGAGTGCTGGTAGAGCGTGCGCATCCGGATGCCCCGGCGGAGCATCGCGAGATCGCGCTCGATGGCGTCCCCGAGGCGGTGGGGGGCGCGCCCGCCGCCCGGCTGGATGCTGAACACCTCCTCGCGGCAGTCCGCCGCGGCCTCGCCGAGCATCGCGGAGGCCGCCGGCAGATCGGGCAGCACGTCGATGCCCTCCTGGTGGCCGCACCGGCGCCGGGCGGCGCGGAAGGCGGGCATCAGGGAGTGCAGATCGTCACGTACGGCCTGGGCGTGCGCCGCGTCCCGGGCCAGCCGTGCCTCCAGCGGACCCACCACCTCGGCCGCGGCGGCGTCGGGGCTGACCGGTATGAGCTCCTCGGGTCTGCCCGGAGCCGGGCGCAGCAGCCGCAGCCCCAGCAGGGTCCGGCAGGCCGCCTCGACCTCCTCCTGGGCCAGACCGAGTTCGGGGGAGGCGCCTGGTGGCCGGCGGTCGAGGCTGCCGCGCGACAGCACGTACTCGAAGACGGCGATGGCTCGCGCGTCCAACTGCGGCAAACCATCGAAGTTTGTCCCGATACTCATGTGTTTCCCCCGCAATGCGGCCGTGCTACTTCCGTGCCATGCAGGCTATTGCCAGGTCAAAGCGCTGGACCAACAGGGCTCCTCGGGATGGACTTTGACCGTCGGGCCGGGCAAACCCCCCCAGGCCGACATTCCGGACCCTATACCTTCCGGCCCCCCGCCTCGGTGGTYCCACGGGGAAACCACCGGCAGACGACCTCCCGACCCTGGAGCCGCACCCATGTCCAGAGCACTCCGCTGTCTTCTCGTCCTCACGGCCCTGCTGGTCGGTGGCGCCTGTGTCACCTCGGCGGACGGCGGGCCGGG
>NZ_JBJHPC010001151.1:0-732 GCF_045257485.1 Streptomyces sp. YS-3
GCCCGCCCATCCCCGGTGTCCCCGGCGTGGGCGCCCCGCCGCCCGGGCCGCCGGGGCCGGGCGGGGGCTGATCGCCCGGGCTCACCGGACCGTCCTTCCGTTCACCTCGACGACCGGGAGGCCGCCGGGGACCGGCCACTCGACCCGGTCGGCGGGGACGACCATGGCCACGCCGGTGGACACGACGACATCGCCGAACGTGAAGGAGTCGGCGACCTGGACACCGGGGCGTTCGGCGCGGAGCTCGTCGAGCGTTCCGTAGAAGAGGGCGCCGGTGGGGCAGACCGTGGCGCACATGGGGGCGAGGCCGTAGGCGGTGCGGTCGTAGCAGAGGTTGCACTTCATCTGCAGCTTCGCCTGGAGGTCGATCTTCGGTACGCCGAAGGGGCAGGC
Organism: Streptomyces sp. YS-3; assembly: GCF_045257485.1. Classification (NCBI taxonomy): domain Bacteria; kingdom Bacillati; phylum Actinomycetota; class Actinomycetes; order Kitasatosporales; family Streptomycetaceae; genus Streptomyces; species Streptomyces sp. YS-3. Next base: position 394 of record NZ_JBJHPC010001151.1, read on the forward strand.
GTTGACGCAGTTGGCGCAGCCGATGCAGCGGCTGGTGTCGGCCTGCTGCACCACCCCGTCGGCCGTCACCAGGATCGCGTCGGCGGGACAGACCTCGGCACAGGGGGCCACCGGGTCCTCGCAGTGCATACAGACCGTGGGAAGGGAGGCGACCGAGTGCCCCTCGTCGGGGTAGTCGAGATGGATCATGGATTTGCCCCGGTGCGAATCGCATTCGCGGCAGGCCGAGACACAGGCCTGGCAGCCGATGCACCGACCCGGGTCGATGAAGATCGTTCTGCCCATCATGGCGGGCGTCAGCTCCTCTCGGCGGTGCCGCGCCCCTGCGGGGACGTGGGC
>NZ_JBJHPC010001152.1:0-729 GCF_045257485.1 Streptomyces sp. YS-3
GGGGGGGCGGGGAACTGGGCGTAGAAAGGGATCTTCTGACCGGCGGTCAGGCCGGTCGGGAAGCGGGTGCACAGACACCGTCCGTCCGTGTCCCGCAGGATCAGATAGCGCTTCTTGCCCGTCTTGTCGACCAGCGAGGCACCCGCCATGGAGGCCCCGTTGTCCCGCAGCTCCTGCTCGGTCCCCTGCCAGCCCGGAGCCGTGAAGCCCTGCGAGGAGTTGTTCGCCACCACTCCCTCGACGGTGACGAAGCCCCCGGCGTCGCGCTTCGCGCTGTTGACGACGATCTCGATGCCGTCGCCGCCCCGCAGGGTCGCCAGCACCTCGGTGCTCTGCGCGCTGGGCTCGTTGCTCTGCGGGCGGGACTGTCCGCCGGACCCCGAGGCGGGGGCCGAGGGCTTGTCCTCCGACTGCTTGCCACCCCCGTCCCCACCGCAGGCGGTCAAGGTGAGAGCCAGGGCGGCGGCGGCCGTCACGGCCGCCCCTCTCGCCCACACTCCGGTCTTGGCCCTATCCATCAGTCAGCCCTCGCTTCTTCCCGCGCTCACTTCTTGGCCAGATGTACGGCAAACAGGTCGGCCGCGTCGGGCAGGAGGTCGAGCCTGTCGGGGTCGACATCGAACTCCCGCTGCTTGTCGCAGACGAGCCGGTAGGCCTTCTTCTCCCCGTCCCCGGGCCGGGGGCTGCCCTCCGGACTCGGGGACTCGGTGCTGGGGGCCGGGAGGGTCG
>NZ_JBJHPC010001153.1:0-723 GCF_045257485.1 Streptomyces sp. YS-3
GGGGTGCACGGCTACAACGCGCTGGAGGGGACGTTCCTCGGCGGCTGCATCTTCTCGGGCCGGGCCGCCGGACGGGCCCTGGCCCGCCGGCTGGCGTGACCCCACGGCCCCGGGGCCGCCGCGAACAGCCGCTTGCGGGCTACTCGTTGACGAGGACCGGGACGGAGAGGACCGCGCTCGCCGGGGTCCCCGTCAGGGCGGTCTTGGGGGCGGCGGTGAAGTCGATGCCGGCGCCCTCCGCGCGGGGCTTCGCGTGTCCGGCGGTGCCATGCGCGGCCTCGCCCGCCTCGCCCTCCTCCGCGTACTGGAAGGAGCCGGTGCCGACCAGATGGCCGCGCTCGTCGTAGAACGCGGCACGCAGCTCCAGGGCGAGCACGTCGCTCACGTCGGAGGTAATGGTGAAGTGGCCGGTGACGGACGGCTTGCCCTCCGAGAGCGCCAGCTTCGTGATCTGGATCCGGTCCGTGAACGGGCCCTGCTCCAGCCGCACTTCGCCCTTCGCCGGGGCCTTGGCTAGGGTCGCGGCGGGCGCGGGCGCGCCGCTCGGCGCGGGGAAGGTGACGGCCGGGGCCGCCGCCTGTTCGGCCCGGGCGGGCCGCTGCCCGGCGTCGGCCGTGTCGTCCCCGGAGCCCCCGCAGGCCGTGGTGAGGGCCAGGACGGTCAGGGCGAGGGCGGCCAGACGGATCGAGCGGTTCACTGCGTACTCCTGAAGTGGCGGTGCGG
>NZ_JBJHPC010001154.1:0-716 GCF_045257485.1 Streptomyces sp. YS-3
GCCAAGGCCTCCCCCGCCATCACCCTCGCCCGTCTCAAGTCCCGCGCGCCCGGTCTCGTCGACCACTACAAGGCCGCCGGCGCCCAGCTGCGCAAGGCCGGGCTGAACGGGGCGCGGGCCACCGTGTACCTCGTGCTGGACCGGTCCGGGTCGATGCGGCCGTACTACAAGGACGGCAGCGCCCAGCACCTCGCCGAGCGGGTGCTCGCGCTCGCGGCGCACCTCGACGAGGACGCCGCCGTGCACACCGTGTTCTTCTCCACCGAGCTCGACGGCACCGCCGACCTCTCCCTCACCTCGTACGAGGGCGTCGTCGACGAGACGCACGCGGCGCTCGGCCACATGGGGCGCACCAGCTACCAGTGCGCCGTCGAGGCGGTCGTGGAGCACTACGAGAAGAGCGACGCCGACGGCCCCGCGCTGGTGGTCTTCCAGACCGACGGCGCCCCGGACGCCAAGGTGGCGGCCCGGGAGGCGCTCGCCGACGCGGCCGGCAAGGACCTGTTCTGGCAGTTCGTGGCGTTCGGCGAGGACGACAGCAAGGCGTTCGACTTCCTGAGGAAGCTGGACGCGCCGAACGCCGCGTTCCTGCACGCGGGACCCGCGCCCAGTGACGTTCCCGACACCGCGTTCTACAAGGGGCTCCTCGCCGGCTTCGCCCAGCGGGACTGATCTCCCCGGCCGCGGGGCGTGGGGGGACCGGTCGCACGGCCCCC
>NZ_JBJHPC010001155.1:0-715 GCF_045257485.1 Streptomyces sp. YS-3
CCGCCCCGGCCCCGTGCCGGTCATGTGGGGGACGGGCCGCCCACCTACGACGCCGAGCCCACCGCGCTGCCGGACGCGCGGCCCGACGGCCTCGACGAGCTCGTCGCGGACACCGTCCTGGACGGCGCCCGGTACGGGGCATACCTCCTGCGCGCCGCCTCCGTACGCGGCGACTCGGCCCGCTACCGGGGCGAGCACCGGCGCGACGCCCTGCTCACCGCCCGGTTCGGGCGCGGCGAGGACGCGCTGGTCCTGGTCGCCGTCGCCAGCGGTATGCGGGCCTTCGAGGGCGCGCACCTCGCCGCCGCCGACGCCTGCCGCTGGATCGGCGGCGCGATCGGCCGCAGCCACACCCGGCTCGCCGACGACATCAGGGCGGGGCGCCGCAGCGACCTCAAGTCCGGGCTGCACCGGCTCACCGACCGCAGCTACGGCCGGCTGCGCGCCCGCGCCGCCGAGCTGGGCGCGGAGCCCGAGGAGTACACGGCGGGGCTGCGCTGTCTGCTGCTCTCCGCCGACCCCAGCTGCCGCACCCGGGTCTTCTTCGGGGTCGGGCCGGGCGGTCTGTTCCGGCTGCGCGGGGGAGCCTGGCAGGACATCGAGCCCGCCGCGCCCGAACCGGGCGACGTCAGCGGCGAGCCCGTCGTCGGGTTCGGCTCGCCGCCCTCGGAGACCGCCGAGGGCGACCGGCTCACCATGGACCTGAACACCGTGG
>NZ_JBJHPC010001156.1:0-703 GCF_045257485.1 Streptomyces sp. YS-3
GGTCATCAGGGGCTGCGGGTCGAACGGGGCGCGGGGGTCGTGCCGCAGGCGCCGGGCGTAGTCGGCCACGGCGGCGAGGGCGTCGGCCAGCGCGTCGCGCTGAGCACCCCAGCGGCGGATCGGGACGAGCACGACGAGGGCCGCCTGGACGACACCGCCCGCCGCGATCATCCCGGCGTGGCCGGCCGCGGCCGGGATCGAGGTGGGCAGGGTGACGGTGACCAGCATGATCGCCACGTTCGAGGAGGCGATGATTCCGGCGGTGGGGCCGACGGCCCAGGCGAGACCGGCCGTGAACGTCCACAGGGCGAGCAGCGCCAGGAAGAACGGGGAGTGGGCGCCGACGAGATAGCCGAGGAAGGTGGAGACGGCGAGGCTGGCGCCGGAGGCGAGCGCCAGCACCGGGCGGGGGCGCCAGCTGCGCTGAAAGGTGGCGATGGCGGCCTGGAACGCGCCGAACGCCGAACTCACGGCGGCCGTGGGGCCAAGGGCGACGAGGCTGAAACCGACCACGAGGGCGACTCCGGCGGCGCCGCGCAGCGCGACGGCGGGTTCGAGCCGCCGCCGCTCGACGCTCAGCCCCGAACGCCCGGCCTCCTTCAACGCGGGGAGCCAGCCCATACCCAGAGCGTATCGGGGGACCTTGCTTGACCTCGGCTTCGGCCTCGGCCTCGCGGCCTCGGTTGCCTGGGTCTCCCGGGGG
>NZ_JBJHPC010001157.1:0-698 GCF_045257485.1 Streptomyces sp. YS-3
GTTACGGGGTGGCGGTGTTCTCGGGGCTCTCGGTGCTTCGGTTGCTCTCGGTGCTTCCGGTGCTTCCGGTACTTCCAGTGCTCTCGGTGCTGTAGGCGTGCAGGACGTGCAGGAAGAGCGCCTCGCGGCGGGCGCGGACGGCCTCGCTCGCGGGGTCGAGCAGGACCTGTACGGCGGTGCCGTCGTGGACCGCGACGAGCGCCTGCCCGAGCGCGTCCTCGTCGGTCACCCGGCGCCCCGCGCGCCCGAGCGCGGCCACGACCACCGGCAGCACCGCGTCCTGGATCGCCTGCTCCCGTGCGGCCATCACCCGTCGCAGGGCGGGATTGCGCAGGGCATGCGCGGTGAACTCGGCGGTCACGCGGTACCAGGCGTCGTCGACCGGGATGGCCCGCAGCGCGGCCCGCACGGCGTCCTCGGGCGCCGCCGCCGACACCTCGGCCAGGGCGCCCCGCAGGTCCGTGAGCAGCCGTTCCGAGCGCTCCTCCCACATGGCGAGGAACAGCTCGTCGAGGGAGGTGAAGTTCGAGTAGAAGGCGCCCCGCGTGTATCCGGCGCGCTCACAGACCTGCTCGACGGTGGACCGGCCGAACCCCTCCTCGGCGAACACCTCCAGCGCGGAGTCGAGCAGCCGCCTACGGGTACGGGCGCGGCGGCCGGTGACGCGCTTGGGAGCGGACGGGGAGATGGACGGGGGG
>NZ_JBJHPC010001158.1:0-694 GCF_045257485.1 Streptomyces sp. YS-3
GCCGCGCAGACAGGAGGCGTGGCAGGCCAGCCAGCGGCCACCCCTGCTGCGCACCCGTACCCGCGCCACGCCCTTGTCCCAGCCCGCCGCGATGGCCCGCGAACTCCTGGACGACCTGCTGCCGGGCCCCTCGACCCCGACCCCGCTGGGGGTGTCGGTCCCGGCCTGGATGCACAGCACGGCGAGCAAGGCGCGGGCCATCGCGGCGGGCTGGGACAAGGGCGTGGCGCGGGTACGGGTGCGCAGCAGGGGTGGCCGCTGGCTGGCCTGCCACGCCTCCTGTCTGCGCGGCGCGGACGGCGAGCTGGGCGCCTCGGCGGTGGTGATCGAGCGCGCCTCGATCTCGGAGGTGGCCCCGCTGATGGTGAAGGCGTACGAACTGACCGACCGCGAACTGGAGATCACCCAGCACATCGCGCGCGGTCTGGGCACCGCGGAGATGGCCGGGAAACTGTTCCTGTCGCCGCACACGGTCCGGGACCATGTGAAGGCGATCTTCGAGAAGGTCCGGGTGTCCAGCCGCGGCGAACTGGTGGCGAAGCTGTTCACCGAGCACTACGCGCCGCTGGGGGAGGAGTCGGAGCAGCGGGTGTGGGGGTGAGGGGAGGCCGGTCCCGCCGGCCGCCACGCCCGCGGGGGCGCGTGCCGGACCTCCGGCCGCCGGATCCCCATGACTCCCCCCTTCCGCCTCCAC
>NZ_JBJHPC010001159.1:0-688 GCF_045257485.1 Streptomyces sp. YS-3
CACCCCGTCCCCGGGTCCGCGGTGTGCAGCAGCCGGGCCAGTACCCCGCGCAGGGACTGGTTGGCGGTGTCCTCGGCGTGGCCGACCCGGCTCGCCTGGAACACCGTGGACGTCCAGAAGCGGCGCGAGTCGGCGGGCAGCACGAGCACGGCGGCCAGCGTCGCCCCGGCACACACCGCCAGCGCCGTCGCCGCCTGCCGCAGCCACGGGTTCCAGCCCGCTCCACGCGCGCGTACGATACCGGTGAGCAGCAGGAACAGCGCGAACAGGGCGGGAGTGAGCTTCACCGCCGCCGCGAGCCCGATGCCCGCGCCCGCCCCCCGGTGGCCGGCGTGCCGGGTCAGGTCCCACAGGACGGCGACCGCCAGCAGCAGATTGATCTGGCCGTAGCGCAGGGTCGTCCACACCGGCTCGCACCACACCGCGAGCGCCGCCACCCACAGCGCCGCGCCGGGCCGCTCCCGTCCCGCCAGTCGCAGCGACAGCTGGACGAGCGCGACCAGGAGGGCGAGGTTCGCCGCGGTGGCGAGTGTGCGCATCTCCGGCACGCCCAGCAGCGTCAGCGGCGTGAACAGCAGCGCGGCGAACGGCGGGTAGGTGGTGGGCAGCCCCGCGCGCGTGGCACGCATCGCGTACAGGTCCGCCCCCGCCCGTACGGCCCCGCCCTCCGCCCGGTAGACCATCAGGT
>NZ_JBJHPC010001160.1:0-688 GCF_045257485.1 Streptomyces sp. YS-3
CCACCACCCTGCCCGAGCTCTTCGAGGCCCAGGCGGCCCGCACCCCCGACGCCACCGCAGTGGTCTTCGAGGGCGGCGAGGGGGGTTTCGGGGGCGCTGCTCCAGCGGTCGAGGAGCCGGACGAGGCGGGCGCCGAGGTCGGTGGCGCGGTCGCGGTCGAGGAGGTCGGGGTGGTGGCTGAGCCGCAGGCCGAGCGTGGTGCCCGGTTCGACCACCAGGGTGAGGGGGAAGTGGGTGGTGTCGCGGAACGAGATCCGCGTGTCCAGGTCGAGGCCGGGCACGTCCAGGCGGTAGTCGCCCAGGGGGAAGTTCTCGAAGACCAGGTTGGTGTCGAAGAGCGCTGCCGCAGAGCCCGCCAGGCGCTGGATCTCGGTGAGCCCGATGTGGTCGTGGTCGAGCAGGTCGGCGCGCTGGCGCTGGAGGAGGCGGCACAGGTCGGTGAGGGAGGCGGTCGCCTCGACGCGGGCGCGGACCGGCACGGTGTTGATGAGCATGCCGATCATGTCGTCGGCGCCGGGCAGTTCGGCGGGCCGGCCGCTGACGGTGCAGCCGAAGACGATGTCGTCCTGGCCGGTGGTGCGGGCCAGCAGGGCCGCCCAGGCGCCCTGGACGACGGAGGTGAGCAGCAGGCCCTGCTCGCGGGCCCGCGCGGTCAGCGCCGCCGTCTGCTCCTCGGTCAGCCGGAAGG
>NZ_JBJHPC010000117.1:0-14941 GCF_045257485.1 Streptomyces sp. YS-3
GACCGCCCCGGACCCGTCCCCACCGACCACGGCATACCCCTCTCCATCGCACACGGCCTGGACCGCCTCGCCGACGCCGATCTGCTCATCGCCCTGCCCGGCGCCCACTTCCGCACACCGCCCGCCCCGGCCGTACTCGACGCGCTGAGGACCGCGCACCAGCGCGGCTCCGTAATCGCCGCCCACTGCGTCGGCACCTTCACACTCGCCGCCGCCGGACTCCTCGACGGCCGACGGGCAACCACCCACTGGCGCTTCGCCGACCTGCTCGCCGACCGCCACCCACACATCACCGTGGACCCCACCGCGCTCTACATCGACGAGGGCAACATCCTCACCGGAGCGGGAGCCGCCGCAGGCATCGACCTCTGCCTGCACCTGCTCAGACGGGAATACGGCACCACAATGGCCAACACCGTCGCCCGGGACATGGTCCTGCCCTCCCACCGCGACGGCGGACAGGCCCAATACCTGACCGCACCCGTCCCCGAGGACAGCCAGGACAAACAGCTCACCGAAGTCCTCACCTGGGCCCGCGAGCACCTCCACGAACCACTGCCCGTCACGGAACTCGCCCGCCGCGCCCTGATGAGCAAACGCTCCTTCACCCGCCGCTTCACCGCCGCCACCGGCACCACCCCACACGCCTGGCTACGCAACCTCCGACTGAGCAGAGCCGAAGAACTCCTCGAAACCACCAACCTCCCCATCGAAGAGATCGCACATCAGATCGGATACGCAAGCGCAGCCGTCCTGCGCGAACAGTTCATCCGACGCCGCGGAGTCCCACCCCGCTCCTACCGCCGCTCCTTCACCAGCACGCCGTAGCGTGGCGCGGGTACGCCGTCGATGTGCTCGATCGCGATCAGGGCGCCTGCCGGGGGCCGCCGGCAATATGGGACGCTTCGAACACAGCAGCCACGATCCCCGACAGCTTCCCCGGAGGACTCCTATGCCGTGGTCCCCTGGCCACCAGGCCGTCGAGCACGAGGACCTGCCCAGACTCCGCGAGCTCCTCGATGCCGGCTATGACGTCGAGGACGACAACGGTGATGGCTGGACACTCCTGCGGCATGCCATCGACATCGAGATCGACGGCCACATTCAAAGCGGCGAGCCTCTCCATGCCGACGTGACCGCGTTCCTTTTGGCTCGCGGGGCGGATCCGCGCCGCGGCACCGACGGTGTCCTTCCGGCCACCGAAGCGGAGAAGCGCGGTCACTGGCTGGCCACGGAACTTATCCGGTCCTGGGTCACAAGGCCGTCCAACATCTGATCAACAGGACAGTGCAATCGCCCCCGGGGCTCGGATGTGATCCCGGGAGGCTGCTGGGGGGAAGGCGAGTAGACACAGCGCACGCGCGGGCAGGCGCGCGGCGCTGGCGGGCGGGCCGGTGGCCGAGCTGGGGCGCCCGTGCGCCTCGTGCCCGGCCGCACCGTTCACGTGCGGTGAGCGAGTGCCCTACACCCGTGTCGTGATCTCGATCAGCTCGGGGCTTTGGAGTACGCGCAAGGGGAACCACCACAGTTGGCCTTCCCAGGTGCCGGCGTAGACCAAGCCGTGGACGCCGTCCAGCGCGATGCCGAGCGGCGAGAAGGCACCAATGGCCTTGACCGCCTCGCGCTCCCGGCCGGTGGCCAGGTCGACCGTGTACAGGACGTCGTGCGCGTGGTCGGTGACGTACGCCTGGCTGTGGTGACGGTCTGGCCATCCCGGAACTGCTTGTGCGTCAGGTCGAGGTCCACACCGCTGGGCAACCGATTCCACCAGTGAAATCCGTGCTGTTCCCCACCGCAGTGGACCTCCCCGACCATGAGGTCGCCACCGAAGATGTCGTTCACTATCAAAGCGGTGATGTCACAGTGACCCCACGCCGGGTTGCCGGGCTGCCAGCCGGCGCGGGCGAGGTCGTCCGGGGAACAGGTGTCAGCGGCCCAACTGGCCCGCAGAGCCTTGTCGATGAACAGCAAATTCCAAGGGATCATGCCGACACCATCGCAGTCGCCACTGACATCGACGGATCGCCGGGGAGACGCCTCTTCAGCTGCCGGCCCGGACTCGGACTATAGGTATCGGCACAGAGCCTTCCGTCCTGCCGGAACGAAGAGCCGTTGATCGACGACCTCGCACAATTCGGCCTCTGTCAGCCAGCCCTGCCGGTGCTGTGCTCCCCGCACCTGCGGGGGTGATCCCGAGGCCCGCGTCCGCGCCCTCGCCGAGGTCCGCCGTCCACAACGATCAGGAGGCCGCCGAGGCGGCCTGACCTGAGCAGACGCGGCACACGGGAAGGGCGTGGCTTCGGCTCTGAGGCCACGCCCCTGCACGATCGCGCGCTCGGCGCTCGTGCGGCCTCAGTGGAGGATCTTCTCCTTGGCCCGCCGGAACTCGTCGTCGGAGATGTCGCCTTTGGAGCGGATCTCGGAGAGCTTCGCGAGTTGGTCTGCCTGGGTCGCGGGCTCCGCACTGCCACGAGCGGTCTCGCGGATGTGGTCGTCGAACGCCTGCTGACGGGCGTGGGCATGCCGCCTCTCGCGCCCGCCCATGCCCTTGCCGCGGGCCAGGACATAGACGAACACGCCGAGGAACGGGAGCACGATCGCGAAGATGAGCCACCCTGCCTTGCCCATTCCGCTGAGAGAGTCATCCCGGATGATGTCAACAATGATGCGGAAGAGCAGGATGAACCACAGGATCCACAGGAAGATCCACATGGTCGTCCAGAAGACTCCGAGGACCGGGTAGTCGTAGGCCAGATTCATTTGACCGCTCCTTCTTCCCCGCCTTGGTGGTGCAGGGCAGACCGAAGGCTTAACCGATACTGCGGGCGGCGGACACCGTGAGGGCGTCGCCTACCACGAGGGTGTCCCGATCCATTCCAAGGTAGATGGCCGGTCCAGCCCCAATCACTCGAACCCGTCGAGCGTCACCTGGACAAGCGTTTCGAATACAGGGGCCGTCCGCCTCGGTGGGGGCGCTGACACCACCTGTCCCGGTCGTTCTGCCGGGGTCCCGCTCGTTCTTGAGCGGGTGTGGTGATGTGTTGTTCCCGCAGAATTCCAGTCTAGCCCTGCCGGCCTTGAGGGGCATCGCCAGCTGCGTTGATTCGGGGTCGTACCCGGCGGCGTCGACGCCAACCGGGGTGAACCGAGTGCTCAAGCCACCCATCTCGCCCTCGCACCCGCCGACGTCCCCGAGGAAGGTGAGCGGGCTCCTCGGGCCCGGGACCCCCGACCGGTGAGGACCGTGGCCGGAGGCGGCCGGCCGCCCGGGACTAGCGCCCGGGCTGCCCTCGCCGACCGATTTCCCGCTGCTCACCTTCCTCGGCCGGCCTGTCCACACCCCAGGGCCGTTGAGTGATCTGCCTCGCCTACGTCACCCACGGCGCGCACAATCGGAGATACAACGCTGAGTGTTGCATATCACCCAGGAAGGGAGAAATCTCATCATGGCCACGACCACGACCCACCACCGTTCGGAAACGGCCCCGGCAGGTGCCGGCGGACTGGTGACGTTTGCCGGCGTCATGCTGTTCATCGCCGGTGTCCTCGACCTGTTCCGGGGCATCATGGCGATCGCCGACGATGACGTCTTCGTGCGCACCCCGAACTACGTCTTCAAGTTCGACCTGACCAGCTGGGGCTGGATCCAGCTGGTCCTCGGAGTGATCGCCATGAGCGTGAGCGCCGGCCTCTTCTCGCGCGCCACCTGGGCCCGGGTCGTCGGAGTCGGCATCGCGGGTCTCCTGCTCATCGCCAACTTCCTGTCTATCCCGTACTACCCCGTCTGGTCGCTCACCCTGATTGCGCTGTACGCCTTCGTCATCTGGGCCCTGTGCGTCGTGCGGCGGGAAGACTGAGGCGGAGTGCCGAAGCGGTCCGCCCTCGGTGAGAGGGAGTGAGGACATGCTCGTCACCCTGCTCGGCGTCAACCTTCTGGTCCTCGGGGCGCTCCTGGCCGCCATGCACCGCCGTCGGCGCCGGCTTGCCCGCCAGCCGGGGTGCGTTCCGGGATGACAACGGGCCGTAGAGGGCGAGCCACGAAACCGCGGAGGCGGTAGAAGGTCGGCTATGGCCCGTGGTCCGGGACGTCTTGTCTGACCGTCAGTTCCGCTGCTGCGTCCGTGCTGCTGCCTGTGAACGTCCTGATCGCCGCGTGCCTTCTCGGATGCAGGAAGGTTCGGCGCCCGCGCGGCCTCGCCGCCGTGGCCACATTACCGTGGCTCACGTGCTGTTCGAACTCGCAGGTTCGTGAGAGGGCATGCCCTCAACTTTTCGGCCGTCTGCCGCGGATGGTGCCGGTGCGCACCTGCCTCACAGCCACCGCTCATGACGTAACGCTCGTCCTGCCCGCGTCAGCCGCCCTCTGACTGCCTCACGGCACGGCTCGCTGTTCGCCCGCGACACCGAGCGCGGCTGCGGACAGGCGCCCCGGGCTCCCGCCCGCGGCGGCCCGCCAGTGAGGGCGCTAGACGCAGCGAAGAGCGGGACCCAACCAGAAGTGAACGATCAACCGACGGATTGACTACGCCGTTCGTTCCGATCGGCGGCCGGAACGGAAGGGGGCTCGGATGCGCCCGCGGCGGTTTCCCTTGTCTCTGCGCTGCGGTCCATCCGGTGGGGCTTTGAACCATTTTCGCGGGCCTGGAAGCGATATGGCGCGATCGGCTGGGTAATCTCGCGCTGCCACTGGCCCAACCGCCTTCCAGCAGACGCAGGAGAATCGCCATCGCTGAGCAGAAGCCCGGAGAGTCCGGGACCGCTCCGGGAGACCAGCCCCAAGAGGCCGACCAGCTGAGGAACATGCTGCGTCGGCCCGAGTACCGGCGCGCGCTGGTGTTCTGCGCCTTGATCGGGATCCCGGTGTCGTTGGTCGCGTTCTGGTTCCTCGTCCTGCTTCATGAGCTGGAGAACCTGATCTGGACGGATTGGCCGCACGATCTCGGGTGGACGGATCCACCGTGGTGGTGGCCCGTTCCCCTGGCTCTGGTGTCAGGCGTGGTCGTCGCCCTGGCCGTGCTGCGGCTTCCGGGCCGAGGAGGACCCGTTCCGGCGGCGGGCCTGCACTCCGGAGAGACGTCGAAAGCCCCTGTTCCCGGTGTGGTCTTCGCCGCGTTGGCCAGCCTGCCGCTGGGCGCCGTTCTCGGGCCCGAGGCACCGCTGATCGCCCTCGGCGGTGGTCTGGCGCTGGTTTTCCGGGATCTCGTACGCGCTCCTGCGACCGAGGCAAGCACTGTGCTACTCGGTGCCGCCGGTGCCGCGGCAGCCATCGCCGCGATCTTCGGCAGTCCGCTCGTGGCGGCCGTGATGCTCATGGAAGTGGCCGGAGTCGGCGGACCGCAGCTGTTCGCCGTGATGCTTCCCGCCCTGCTGTCCAGCGGAATCGGCGCCATCGTGTTCACCGGCTTCGGCCACTGGACCGGGCTGAAGACCGGGAGCCTCAACATCGGGCTGCCCACTCCGCCTCTCCTCGACGCCGGGGATGTCCTGTGGTCGGCGCTGATGGCAGTCGTCATCGGGGCGACCGTCCACGGGGTCATGGTGGGCGGACGGATCGCAGGGCGCTTCGTGACCGAGCGTCCGTTGTGCAACACGGTGCTCTGCGCACTCGCCGCGGCGGGCTGCGCGGCTCTCTACGCAGTCATCACCGGCCGTTCGCCGTCCGAGGTCTCCCTGTCCGGCCAGGCCGCCCTGGCGCAACTCGCCGGGAACCCCCATGCGTGGTCGGTCGGCAGTCTCCTGGCGGTCCTGGCGTTCAAGGGCGTCGCGTACGCGCTCTGCCTGGGAAGCCTTCGCGGCGGTCCGACCTTCCCCTCCTTGTTCCTGGGCGGAGCGGTGGGCGTCCTGCTGGCACCCCTGCCGGGACTCGGCGTTGTAGCGGGCATGGCGGCGGGCATGGCGGCCTCGTGCGCCGCCGCGCTGCGGCTGCCCGTCAGCACGGTGGTGCTGGTCGTCCTCATGGTGGGCAACTCGGAAACGGTGCCCGTGATCGTACTGGCCGCCGTGGTGTCGTTCGTGACCACGGAGCTGCTGCCACAGGGGCCGGGGATTCCTGCATTCAGGCCACGAGTCGGTCGAGCGCGTCGAGAATGTACAGGCTGACGACAAGTGCCCACATGGGGAAGGCCAGGGAGGACTCCGAGCCGTTGCCCGATGGTGGAGCGAGACAGTTAATACCGCGGCCATCGGCATCGCGTAGGTCGTCAGGAGGCTGTAGGTAACGTGACGGCCGAATAGCCCCCCCACAGCTTGGAGCCGACACCGGACACGTGTCCGGTGGGCCGCCGGCCGCCACTGCGGCGCCGAAAAGAGTCACCACGCACAGCAGACGCTGCCCAGGAAGGCCATGGCGAAGCACTGCTCCTTGGCCTCTCCGGCGCGCGCCGCACCCATGAACCACAGGAAGAAGATGGTAGTCGAGCGCCTTCCACAGTTCCTCGCGTTCGGCGTTCTTGCCGGACTCCTTGTCGGAGAAGATCCGGATGCACCCTGCCTCGGTGAGTACGTGGATCTGCCGGTCGAGCAACTGCCCCTCGGTGGACACTCGTTGCATATCCCACCAGGCCGCCGGTCCGTACGGCCGGAACGGGGGCGAGGAGATCGGCTGTGTCGTCATCTTGAGGTGCGTGCACCCGCCAGATCACACAGAAAGGGTGCTCCTCAAGTTCTTGAGCACATCGACTTTCTGACACTGTTTTATGGGCTTGATCCGCTGCCGAACCAGCCGCGCGTTGCCGCTTACTGATCTTGCTCATTCAATCGGTCGATTCTTGAGCGTGTGCACCCCAGGCGGGCATCCGATGCTCCGTATACAAGGTGGAGAGGATGGGTATTGCCGCGCATCCCTCTTTAAACATTTTCCCCCCGATATAAGGAAAGGTGTCCGAATGGCCTTCTCAAGGTAACGGTGCTGGTTGAGCCTTGAGGGGCGGCGGGTTCCGGCCGCTGTGGCTCAGCTGCTGCTTGTGGGGGTTCCATGTGCCCTGACCGTGAACCGGACGTCGACAGTCCTTCCGTACTCTCCTCCGCCCCAGGCCCTTCCGCTGTGGACCGGTCGGTGCCGCAGTCGGCGGTGTGTGTCCGGGTGCACCGGGAGCGGTGCCGCCGGGTGCTGGAGCAGCGCCACTGTGCGGTGCTGGGGATGTCCCCGTTCAATTCCTTCTTTACCCCGCAGACCATTCGGCTGCTGGTGGCCTGGGCCAGCGCCCGGTTCGACCGGGTGGAGGTGATGCTGCCGGGCTTCGAGGCGGCGTTCGGGCAGATCGCTGCCGGGATGGCGCCGCGTGCTGCGGTACGCCACACGCTGCACGCGGTCAGGACCCTGCGGGGGGCGGCCAAAACGGCGCTCGCCCGGGTGGGCCGCGAGCCGCTGATCCACACCTGGACGGCCAAGGCCGCCGATCCGCACTACCGGGTGCTGTACCGGGCCGGCACCGACACCTTCCACCGTTCAGCCATCTTCCGTGACCTGTGCGAACAGACCTCCCGCGCCTACCTCCGCACGGCAACCGGCCGCGCTCCCGCCGCCGATGCGGTGGCCCGCAACGTCGACTACGTGCTGGCCGAGGTGCCCTACCTGCTGGATGTCGCGGGCATTGTCGGTGCCGACAGCGCGGTCTTCTGCTATCCCAGACCCTGGCCTTTGCAAATGGCCCTGTTCGACGGCCGGGTACCCGAGCTCATTCCCGCCAGCCGCCACGGCTTTGCCCAGGTGATCCTGAAGCCCGCCGCGCGGTACCAGGAGGGTTGCGATGTTCAGTGACGTCCTCGACTGGCCCTTTCCCGCCGGCTCGCACGGCACGCCCCCGCCGTTGTACGCCACGCTGCGCAGAGACCGTCCCGTCTGCCCGGTGCGCATGCCTTCCGGTGAGGTCATGTGGCTCCTGACCCGCCGTGAGGACATCTGCGCGGTGGCCACCGACCACCGGCGGTTCACCCGCAACCTCACCTATCCGGGCGCCCCCCGCATCGCGGGCGAGGACTTCAACAGTGTCGTCGGCGGCATCTTCAACCTCGACCCGCCCGACCACACCCGCATTCGCACCATCCTGGCCCCCTACTACACACGCGCCGCCGTCACCCGCTACGCCGATGCGATCCATGCGCTGGCCCACAGCCTGGTGGACGACCTGACCACCGGGCCCAACCCGGCGGATCTCATGACCGGCTACGCCGAACCGCTGGCCCTGCGCTTCAACTGCGACATGCTGGGCATCCCTGTGGAGCTGCGCACCCGCTACCTGGAGTGCTTCCGTACCCAGACCTCGCAGACCGCCGGGCATGCCGCCATCGCCGATGCCACCGCTCAGATCAGCGCCCTGGCCCGCACCGTGGTCGACGCCCACGACGGTTCTGCCCGCGCAGAGCACCCCATCGGTGCCCTGCTCACCGCCCACCGCGAGGGCACCATCAGCGAGGAAGAACTCATCGGCACCGTCGACTACCTCATGGTCACCGGTGTCGACCCGCTCATCTCCCCCACCGGAACCTTCGTGGTGACGGTGCTGCGCCACCCCGGCCACCACAACCGCCTGACCGCCGACCCCGACCGCTGGCCCGCCACGATCGAGGAACTGCTGCGCTACCACCACAACGGCTACCTCTCCAACCCCCGCGTCGCCACCCAGGACATCACCCTCCACGGCCAGACCATCCGCACCGGACAGGCCGTCATCACCCCGTTCCTCGCCGCCTGCTGGGACCCGGCCGCCTATCCCAAGCCGGCCAAATTCGATCCCAGCCGCCCCACCGACGGCTCCCTGACCTTCGGCCACGGCGCCCACTACTGCCTCGGCTCCAGCCTCGCCCGCCTCTACCTGGACATCGCCCTGCGCAAGCTCTTCACCCGCCTGCCCACCCTTGCCCTGGCCATCGCCGTCGACGACATCCCCTGGGACGAGGACATCCTCTTCACCCGCCCCGCACTACTGCCCGTCACCTGGTGAACCCGGCAAGGAGACCCCCGTGGCCAGCCCCTTCGACGCCCTCGCCCAAGCCTACGAACGCACCGCCCGGGAACTGCCGTTCCGCGAGCACATCGAGGCCCACAGTCTCCTGGCCGTCCTCGGCGACGTCACCGGCCAGGCCGTACTCGACCTGGGCTGCGGAACCGGCCTCTACACCCGCCGCCTCAAACAGCTCGGAGCCGCCCGCGCCGTCGGCATCGACAGCTCCCACGGCATGCTCGATTACGCCCGCCGCCTCGAACAGCAAACCCCCCTGGGCGTGACCTACTTGCACCGCGACGCCGCCCACCAAGGCCCCGCCCCACAGACCGACCACGCCTTTGACTCGGTCATCGCCGTCTACCTGACCCCCTACGCCGCCACCCACGACGACCTCACCGCCATCTGCCGCACCGCACACCGCGCCCTCCGCCCCCACGGCCGCTTCGTGGCAGCCTGCCTCAACCCCGACTTCAACACCACGCCAGGCTGGTACCGCCCCTACGGCTTCGACCTGACCTGCACCAGTACCGCAGACGGCGCCCCCGTTGAACTCCACGGCCACATCCCCGGCCACGAGTTCCGCCTCACCGGACACCGCTGGTCCACCCATGCCCACGAAACCGCCCTCACGGCCGCCGGCTTCCACCACACCACCTGGCACCGCCCCAGCGTCTCCGTCAAAGGACTCCGCCTCCACGACGATTCCTACTGGAAGCCCTATCTCGACTTCCCTCATACCCTCATCACCGAAAGCACCATCCAACCGACACGATGACCAGCCGCATGCGGGTTTGTCCCGCTGCCTCCGGACCGCCTTCGACGGGTACGTGAGCTCACATACGCTCGGCTGACTGCTGCTCTACGGCGTCCGCTGGTGCCCGAGAGCCAGACGCTGTGACCGCGGCAAGGTTCAGGCGAGCACCCATGTCAAGATTCGCTTCCCCGTACAGGCGCACATGGGACCAGAACAACGGGGTCAGGCCGCGCCGATCGGCCGGAGAGAGCGAGGAGCAATGCTCAGGACTTGTGGATCAGCTCCTGGGAGCGCACGAAGGGCGTACCTTCCCGGGTGACTGATCAAGAAGTCACCGAGTAGACCTGCGTTGCAGCACGGGTCGGGAAGGCACGCCTGTGCTGAGCGTAGTCACCGCCGAAGGTTCCACCGAGTCCGGCTCCCTGATCAACGAGATCGTGCGAAAGGGTGCGCGGCGGATGCTGGCCGCCGTGCTGGAGGCGGAAGTCAACCAGTACATGGCTGAGTTGGCCGCCGAGACCGATGCCGCTGGTGGCCGTCTGGTGGTCCGCAACGGGCACCACCGGCCCCGCACGGTGGTCACCGCGGCCGGGCCGGTCGAGGTCACGGCGCCCCGGGTGAACGACCGGCGCGTCGACGACGTCAGCGGCGAGCGCAAGCGGTTCTCCTCGAAGATCCTGCCTCCGTGGTGCCGCAAGTCGCCGAAGATCTCCGAGGTCTTGCCGCTGCTCTACCTGCACGGCCTGTCCACCGGCGACTTCGTGCCCGCGCTGGAGCAGTCCCTCGGCTTGGCAGCCGGGCTGTCGCCGGCCACCGTCACCCGGCTGACGAAGCAGTGGGGCGACGACCACGCCACCTTCCAGGCCCGCGACCTGTCCGACCGGGACTACGTCTACGTGTGGGCCGACGGGGTGCACCCCAAGGTCCGGCTCGGGCAGGCCCACTCGTGCGTCCTGGTGCTGCTCGGCGTCCGTCTCGACGGTACGAAGGAGCTCATCGCGCTGGCCGAGGGCCTACGCAAGAGCACCGAGTCGTGGGCGGACCTGTTGCGGGACTGCCGACGCCGGGGGATGCGCGACCCCGAGCTGGTGGTCGGCGACGGCGCGATGGGGCTCTGGAAAGCACTGGCCGAGGTGTTCCCTGCTGCTCGCCAACAGAGGCGCTGGGTTCACAAAGCCCGGAATGTCACGAACGCACTTCCGAAGTCGGCGCAGCCGAGCGCGACGAGGGCGATGCAGGAGATATGCAACGCGGAGGACCGCGCCCACGCCGAGCAGGCGATCGACGCGTTCACCCGCACCTACGGCGCGAAGTGGCCGAAGGCGGTCGCGAAGATCACCGACGACCGGCAGGAGCTGCTGGCGTTCTACGACTTCCCGGCCGAGCACTGGATCCACCTGCGGACCACGAACCCGATCGAGTCGACTTTCTCCCCGGTCAAGCTCCGCACCAAGGTCACCCGCGGCGCGGGCAGCCCCCACCGCCGCGCTCGCGATGGTGTTCAAGCTCGTCGAGTCCGCCCAGTCACGGTGGCGTGCGATCACCGGCGTCCATCTCGTCGCGCTGGTCCGTGCAGGCGCCCAGTTCGAAAACGGTGTCCTTGTCGAGCGGGTGGAGCAGGCCGCTTGATCGTCTCCAGGAGTCACCTGTCGGTGGCTGACACGCGATAACCAAGTGAACGTCATCGGTCACCCCGGAATACTGACCGCCATGGATGAAGTCAAGGTTGTTGTCGCCCATTCCGAGCGCGCAACCCTGCGGGTCGGCGACGTCTTCCTGAAGGTGGACGCCGATCAGGCGCGCGTTGACGCCGAAGTTGAGGCGATGGCCCTGGCACCGGTCCCGACCCCGGAGGTCCTGTGGCGCAAGCCACCCGTGCTCGCGATCGCCGCGCTCAAGGGGGCGACGCTCGGGCGCCTCGGTGAGCCATCGACCGCGTCGCCGGCGGCGTGGGCCGCGGCGGGCGCCGCCATCCGGAAGCTGCACGACGCGCCGCTGCCGTCCCGGCCCGGCCGAGCCGGCCGCAGCGTCGTCGCGCTGACGGCGGAATTCGACGACGAGTGCGAGTTGCTCGTGACGAACGCCGTCCTGCCCGTCGACCTGGTGACCCGCAACCGCCAGGTCGCTGAGGCCGCGCTACGGCCGTGGACTCCAGCGTTCACGCACGGCGACCTGCAGATCGCGCACGTCTTCATCGACGGCGACGAGGTCACGGGCATCATCGACTGGTCCGAGGCGGGCCGGGGTGATGCCCTGTACGACCTTGCCACCTTCACGCTCGGACACGAGGAGCACCTCGACGACGTCATCGCCGGCTATGGCACCGACGTCGACCTCGACGTGATCCATGCGTGGTGGTCGTTGCGAAGCCTGCTGGCGGTTCGCTGGCTGGTCGAGCACGGCTTCGACCCCTTCGCGCAAGGCTGTGAAGTCGATGTGCTGAGATCCCGTATGTGAGGCTGCGGGTCCGACCTCTTTTGCAATAGCCAGCTTGCACGTCATCGCGTCCACAGGTCTTGACTATTGCTCGGGTCGCCTCGACGGCGAAGCAGCAGACGGGTACGTCGGCCCGCCCGTTCGGCCTCGACCCGGCGGCGGCGCTGAAGGCGGCCGGTGCCGGACGGCCCCGTCACCCCGGCGGCGTCCGGCGGCCACCCAGCGGCTCAGGGGACCGTCGACCCGGGCCGCCCGGCTGAGGCCTGGCCCAGCGGGCAGCCCACGCCGTCCGGGTTCCCCTCCAACCCCGCCGTCCCACCGCACGCGTCCGTCGTCTGCAACTTCACGGCTTCGCAAGCCCCGCTGGAGATCGACCTCGTGGCCACGTCCATGGGCGGGGTGGCGGTGAACCTGGCGCTGCCGCAGATCGCCCGCCTCGGCGCCCTCCGCTCCGACGAGGTGATGGCGTTCTCCGAGGACAAGCCCGGGATCGGTCAGACCAGGATCACCCCGGGCCGGGGCGCGGTCGCCGTCGCACGGGCGGCGGTGGCGGGCACGGGCGACCTGGCGCTCGTGGTCTCCCAGGGATGGCCTGTCACCAAGGCGGACCCGGCTCTGGCCGGCGAGTCGCTCAGGAAGGTCGCCGAGACACTCGCGGCCCAGCTGCGGCCGTGGGCGGCGCCACGAGGCGACCCGCCGCGCACTGCTCGCCGCCCGACCGGAGCGCGCCGGCGCGATACCCGGGAGGGCCGAACAGGAGGTCGCCAGGGCCCGCGTCCGGGGCTGCCACAGAGCTTCGGGGGGCTCCGAGCAAGGGGACTCGCCAGACAGCTTACGGGACGGGGCCTCCAGCCAGGGCTCGGGTGGTGACGTTGCCATCCGAGCCCCTGAGCCGGAAGAAGCCCCCCCACGCGACGCACCCTCTCCCGCCGTCTGTTCGCCGCGGCGATGCTCGCGGCGTCGGTGCTCGCGGCGTCGGTGCTCACGCCATCGGTGCTCGCCCCGATGGCTGCGGCGCCCGCCACGGCCGTCCCCGCCGCGGGCGTCGTCCGGTACGACGGGGACGAGTGCCCGCCGGACGGTCTCGGCCCCTAGCTGCCCGGCCGGCTGGACAGGGCGATCGAGGACGTCCGCCGGACGGCCGGCATCCCCCGGGCGTCATCGCCGGACTGCGGATGGCAGGCAAGCGGAGCTACGTCCGCGCAACCGGCGTCGCCGACACTGCCACCGGCCGACTTCGGTGACCACCGACGAGTTCCAGCGGATCGGCAGCGAGACCGAGAGCCTCCGGGTCACCGCACTGCTCGAACTCGTCGCCGACCACCGGATCGGGCTGGACGACCCGATCTCCGCCTACGTGGACGGCGTGGCGGGCGGGCAAGGAATCACGCTCCGGCAGCTCGCCGAGACGCGCAGCGGGTTCCGGAGCGGCGCATTCTCGACGGGCGGGTCCTGCTGTTCCTGGCCCTTCGCCGAGCCGAGAACAGCAGGACCCATGACACGTACAAGGTGGCGACCTGGGCGAGGGAGCTGCTGCCGCGCGCCGTCGAGATCGACATCCTGCCGGACGTCTCCCCCCATGCTCTGCCGCACGCCGCACCCGCCGAACGGGGGCGCCACCTCACCGATTTCCTCAGCGGCTGAACCTCACCCCACCTTCTCGATCAGCGCCCGGCGGATCAGGAACTTGCCGGGCTCCCGGACCTGTTCGAAGGCCGCGTTGTTCAGCAGCGCGCAGCTGCCGGAGACCGAAGTGACCTGCACAGTCGTGAACTTGTTGTTGTCCAGGTTGGTGACCTTCAGCTTCGTACCCGCCGGGAACTGGTTACTGGACGCGGCCGGTGCGCCACCCTCGCCCGAGAGCGTGACGGTGGAGCCGTTGCACACCTGCTGCCCGGAGGTCGCAGCGCCGGCGCCGACGTTGCCCGCGGTGGCGGTCGGCGAAGGCTGAGCGGTAGCGGTCTGCTGGGCGGCGCCGCCAGCCTGTTGCCCGCTCTGCGCCGGCTGCTTCGCCCGGGAGTCCGGAGCCGACTCCCCGACAACACATCCGGACGCCTTCTGCTGCACCTTGATCTGGGCGATGACCGCCTCGCGGTTGGCAATCCGCGCCGCCGACTGGGCATCGGGCGCCGCCCGTTGACCGTCGATGAACTTCTGGTTGTTGCCGAGGGCCGTGGCAAGCCCCTGACAGACGGTCGACTCCGCGGCCGACAGGGTCCGGGGACTCTGCGCGGCGTTCGAGGTGGTCGCCATGATGAAGGCTCCGCCGCCGGCCACCGCCGCGGCGCTGACCAGCAGCGCCAGCTTCTTTTTCGTACTGACAGTTCTCCTACGCGACACGCGCGCCTCCTGAGAGGTTGGGGAGCGTACGTCGCTATGTACGAGATGCCGAACAAGGTTACTCAGCGGTTGCTGGAGTCACCGAAGTAACGTAGGTCACACGCGAGTTAGGCCTGATCACCGAGACAGTGCGTCGCGCACGGCCTCGTCGGTACGCGCCACCACCGCTGTGCCGTCGTCCGCAGTGGTGACCGGCCGCTGGATCAGTTTCGGGTGGCCGGCGAGAGCCTTGAGCCACTACTCACGCGAACCGGCGGCCCGCACACCGACCAGCTCCCGCTCAGAGAGCCACCGCTTGCCCGGAGCTTGAACACCCGGGCGGCAAACAGACGCTGACGGCAGGGAAAGACGTGATCGTCGGCATGGATGATCTCGGGCTACGAAAATCTTGCCGGATCCACGTTGACTTGTACGCCGACGCCTCCTGGGTGTGGGCGCTCTTGCCGCGCGATGTGGCGGTCAGGGG
>NZ_JBJHPC010001161.1:0-688 GCF_045257485.1 Streptomyces sp. YS-3
GGGGTGGGCCTGCGGGTCGTCAACGGTCCGCCGACCGGCGCGGCCCCCGCCTCGCCCGGCAGCGGCCACGGGATCACCGGGATGCGGGAGCGGGTGGCGATGCTGGACGGCGAGATGACGGCGGGCGAGACGGCGGACGGCGGCTACGAGGTCGCGGTCTTCGTCCCCGTCGCGGGGGACGCGGCGGCCGAGCGAGCGGAGCAGGTGGAGGCATGAGCGCGAACGTGAACGCCGGTACGGGCATCCGCGTCCTGATCGTCGACGACCAGATGATGGTCCGGGAGGGTTTCTCGGTCCTGCTCAACGCCCAGCAGGACATCGAGGTCGTCGGCGAGGCGGTCGACGGCCGGGAGGCGGTGGCCAAGGTCCGCGAGCTGCGCCCGGACGTCGTCCTGATGGACATCCGGATGCCCGAGATGAACGGGATCGAGGCGACACGGGAGATCGTGGCGGCGGACGCGGGGGCGCGGGTGCTGGTGCTGACGACGTTCGACCTCGACGAGTACGTGTACCAGGCGCTGCGGGCGGGCGCCTCCGGCTTCCTCCTGAAGGATGCGTCCGCGCGCCAACTGGCCGAGGGGGTACGGGTGGTGGCCTCCGGGGACGCGCTGCTCGCCCCGTCGGTGACGCGCCGCCTGATCACCGAGTTCGCCCGGGCGGCACCGGCGCGGCGGGGGCCGCCCGGGCG
>NZ_JBJHPC010001162.1:0-680 GCF_045257485.1 Streptomyces sp. YS-3
GATGGGTGTACGTTCGGCCGCGTGATCGTCGTCGCCGGAGAAGCCCTCATCGACCTGGTCCCGGAGCGTGCCGGTGACCGGCTGGGCCCCCTGTCGCCCCGGCGTGGCGGCGGCCCGTACAACACGGCGGTGGCCCTGGGACGGCTCGGCGCCGAGGCCGCCTTCTGCTCCCGGGTGTCGACGGACGGCTTCGGCGAGGCCCTGCTCGACGGGCTGCGCGCCGCCGGTGTCGACACCTCGCTGGTCCAGCGCGGCCCCGAGCCGACGACGCTGGCGGTGGCGACGGTCGGGGCGGACGGCGGCGCCGGCTACGGCTTCTACGCCTCCGGAACCGCGGACCGCCTCTTCGAACTCCCGCCCGCGCTCCCCTCCGGCGTACGCGCGCTGGCGCTCGGCACGTGTTCGCTGGTCCTGGAGCCCGGGGCGAGCGCGTACGAGGCGCTGCTGCGGCGGGAGTCGGGGCGGGGCCTGTTCACCCTGCTGGACCCGAACATCCGTCCCGGCCTGATCCCGGACCCGGACGCCTACCGGGCCCGCTTCCGCTCCTGGCTGCCGTACGTGTCCCTGCTGAAGCTGTCCGAGGAGGACGCGGCGTGGCTGGGCGGCGGGGTACGGGAGTGGCTGGCGGCGGGCCCGGTAGGCGTCCGGGTCCGGGATCAGGCCGGGACGGATGTTCGGGT
>NZ_JBJHPC010001163.1:0-678 GCF_045257485.1 Streptomyces sp. YS-3
CCCGGCCTCCGCCTGCCCTGTCTCCCTCTCACCTCCCCTCAGACCTCCCCTTTTGACCTCCCCCAGGGGCCTTCCCGCCCCCATCTGGTCCTAGGACCCTTCTGGTCCCAGGGCCCGATGTGCGGCGTTGGGGCCGGAGACTAGCGTTCTGTACGTGTTGCAGACAGACGTTCTCCGAGCTCTCCCGTCCCTGCCGTCGCAGACCCCCCATGCTGAGGGGGTGAGCAATGACGAATTCCGCGCCGCGATGTCCCGGCTGGCCGGCGGGGTGGTGCTGGTGACCGCCCACGACGAGGACGCGGGCCCGCGCGGCGAGGACGTCGGGATGACGGCCACGGCGTTCCTGTCCGTCTCCATCGACCCGCCGCTGATCCTGGTGAGCGTACGGAACGGCTCCCGCATGGACGACCTGCTCGCCGAGCAGCCCCTCTGGGCGGTCTCGGTCCTCTCGGAGAGCCAGCGCCACATCGCGGGCCGCTTCGCGATGAAGGGCCGCATCAGCGACCGCCTGCTCTTCGAGGACATCGCCTACAAGAGGGGCGAACTGAGCGGCGCGCCGCTGGTGGGGGGCGCGCTGTCGACCCTGGAGTGCCGGACGGAACAGCGGGTCGAGGCGGGGGACCACACGCTGGTGATCGCTCGGGTGCTGGGGGTGGAGCTGCCCAGTGCGGAGGGGGG
>NZ_JBJHPC010001164.1:0-670 GCF_045257485.1 Streptomyces sp. YS-3
GGGAGGGGGTCCCGGGCGAGGGGTGCGGCTACTCGTCCTCGTCCTCGTCGTCGAGGCGGGCCAGCCACGTGGCGAGGCGTTCGACCGGGACCTCGAAGTCCGGGTTCAGGTCGACGAACGTGCGCAGCTGGTCGGCAAGCCACTCGAAGGTGACCTCCTCCTCGCCGCGCCGCTTCGCCAGCTCCTCGATGCCGCGGTCGGTGAAGTACACAACGTGCTCCTGAACGTACGGGGGTGTTCCCCTCCAGGGTATCCGCCGCTCTGAAGGGGTCCCCTGCAACCGCCGGGCCGATTACCCTCGTCATCTCAAGTCAGGGGAGCTTGCGACTGGTTCAGGGGGCGGCCATGGCGCATGTACGGGAGATCGAGCTGCCGGGCGGGGCCGTGGTGCTCGCCCGGGTGTCCGCCGCCGGGGGGTACGCGGCGGACGACGACGACGTCGGCGTGATCGAGAACGCCGTCGCCAAGGTGGAACGGCTCAGCGAGCTGATCGCCGGGGTCGGGCGGTCCGTGCTGGACGCCGCCGCAGCCGCGCGGCCCGACGAGGCGACCGTCAGCTTCGGTGTCGAGCTGGCGGTCCGGGCCGGGGCGGCCGTCGCCGTCCTCGCCGACGGGGAGGCGAAGACGTCCATCCAGGTCACGCTGGTGTGGCGCCGGGAGGACCGGCCGG
>NZ_JBJHPC010001165.1:0-669 GCF_045257485.1 Streptomyces sp. YS-3
CGCCCCCACGCCCACCGACGAGCCCCTCGGCCTGCCCGCCCTGCTCATCGCCTCGCTGCCGCTGGACACCGCCCGGCGCCACCCGGCCCCGGGCCCGCTGACGGACTTCCTGGTGGAGCGCGCCGCCGACGCGTACGCCCGGCTGCTCGGCGACTGGGAGCCCGTCTCGACCGGCACCGTCGACCTCGTACCCGGCCCGCTCGGGCGGGGCGAGCTGGACGGGGCGCTGCGCGCGGCGATCCTGGAGCGGCTGCCCCGGGTCGCCTTCCTCGCCCCGGCCGCGCCCTCCGAAGAGCTGCCCGCGCTGCGCCCGTTCGAGGCCGAGGTGGTCGAGGGCGCGGGCGCCGACACCGTGAAGGTGCTGGCCGAGGTGCTGCCCACGCTGCTGCCCGCGGGCCTGGAGCGCCGGGCCGAGCTGCGGACGCTCGGCGTCGGGCGGCTGCCGCTCGGGGACGCCATCGAGCGCATCGGCGGCGCCGAACGCGACCCGTCGTGGTGGCACCGGCTCTACGACACGCTGGCCGGGGTGGACCCGGACCGCCTCTCCGGGCTCCCGGTGCCGCTGAGCGACGGGCGTACGGCCATCGGCCCGCGCCAGATCCTGCTGCCGCTGGCCGACACCCCCGCCGACCTCACCCGCCTCGGCCTGAAGGTCGCGCACGCCGACGC
>NZ_JBJHPC010001166.1:0-664 GCF_045257485.1 Streptomyces sp. YS-3
GGCTCGGCCGAGGCCCGGCTGCCCGCCCACGAGGGCGCCGTCCCGTTCCCCGGACTGCTCGACGCCTGCCGCGCCGCGGCGGAAGCGCTGTACGGCCCGGACCGCGTCGTCCCGCTCGGCTACCCGTGGGGCGGCCGTCCCGCCGGCGCGGAGCCCGTCATCGGCTGCTTCCTCAACACCGTCGTCTTCCCCGCCGCCACCGGGCAGGGCTCCACGCCCGGAGCGACGGCCGACGCCTGGTGGGACGACCTCGACCGGGCCGACATGCCCTTCGACGCGGTCGTGGCCGCCGCGCGGGCCGCCGGTACGGGCTGGAACGGCGCGCTGGACGGACTGCTGACCGTCGACGACGACAGCCGCCGCCCGCCCCTGCGCCTGGCCGGTGTCGAGGGCCGCGAGGTCCACGTCGACGGCAGACCGGTGCGCGGCCCGTTCGCCGTCTCCGTCACCCAGGGCGCCGGGATCGGGCTGCGGATGGTGTGGGACCGCGCGGTCCTCGACGACGCCGCCGCCCACCGGGCCTTCGACGCGCTCACCCGGGCACTGCGCCCGGTGGTCCGCACCACGGGCTGACCCCGGCCCCCGGCACACCGGGTGCGGCCGGCGGCGAGCACGTCCTCGCGGCACGGCCCCCGCTACCGGTGCCCCCGCGGCACCCGTTGCC
>NZ_JBJHPC010001167.1:0-663 GCF_045257485.1 Streptomyces sp. YS-3
GGGGGTGGGGGGCCTCACCGTTCCTCCTCGCGGGCGGTGGCCGAGGGTCCGTCGAGCACGATGTCCCAGCGGTAGCCCAGCGACTCGTCGGGGACGGAGAGTTCCGGGTCGTACGCCGCCACCAGACGGCTGCGCGCGGCCTCGTCGGGGACCGCGAGCAGGATCGGGTCGAGGTCGAGGAGCGGGTCGCCGGGGAAGTACATCTGGGTGATCAGCCGCTGGGTGAAGGCGGTCCCGAAGAGCGAGAAGTGGATGTGCGCGGGCCGCCAGGCGTTCTCGTGGTTCTGCCAGGGGTAGGCGCCCGGTTTGACGGTGGTGAAGGCGTACCGCCCGTCCGCGTCGGTGAGGCAGCGGCCGACGCCGGTGAAGTGCGGGTCCAGGGGCGCGCGGTGCCGGTCGAGCTGATGGGCGTACCGCCCGGCCGCGTTGGCCTGCCAGATCTCGGTGAGCTGGCCCGCCACGGGCCGTCCCCACCGGTCCATGACTCGGCCGCTGACCGTGATGCGCTCCCCCAGCGGCTCGCCCCGGTGGTGCGCGGTCAGGTCGTGGTCGAGCGGGCCCACGTCGGTGGCGCCGAAGACCGGCCCGTACAGCTCGACGGCGTCCGGGTCGCGCACCGGCAGCGGCGGGCGGCGGGGGTGGCGCAGCCGGCTGCCCACGTAC
>NZ_JBJHPC010001168.1:0-663 GCF_045257485.1 Streptomyces sp. YS-3
CACCCCCGCATCCCACCCCGAAGGGATCCCCCGTGTCCGATCCGACGACCGCCGTGCTCGACGATCTGCGCGACGAAGGGGACGAACTCGACCGGCTCGTCGCGGCGTTGGAGCCCGGCGCGTGGCGGCGCGCCACCGCCGCCGAGGGGTGGACCGTGGCCCACCAGATCGCCCACCTCGCCTGGACCGACCGTGCCGCCCTGCTCGCCGTCACCGACGCGGACGCGTTCGCCGCCGAGGTCGAGAAGGCCACCGCCGCCCCGGACTCCTTCGTGGACGAGGGCGCCGAGGAGGGCGCCCGGCTGGACCCCGAAGAGCTCCTGCGGCGCTGGCGGGACGGGCGCGCCCGGTTGCGCGAGGCGCTGCTCGGCGCCCCCCGGGGCGCCCGCTTCCCCTGGTACGGCCCGCCCATGTCCGCCGCCTCCATGGCCACCGGCCGCCTGATGGAGACCTGGGCGCACGGACAGGACGTCTGGGACGCCCTCGGCCGCACCCGCCGGCCCACCGACCGGCTGCGCCACGTCGCCCGTATCGGCGTCCGCGCCCGCGACTTCGCCTTCGCCGTACGGGGGCTCGCCGCGCCCGGGGAGGAGTTCCGGGTCGAACTCCTCGCCCCGGACGGCGAGACACGCTGGACCTACGGCCCCCAGGACGCCCCCCAGC
>NZ_JBJHPC010001169.1:0-661 GCF_045257485.1 Streptomyces sp. YS-3
TCGTCGGCAGCGTCATATGTGTATAAGAGCCAGGGTGGCCGGGGGGCGGAAACGACGAAATCCCGGCCGGACGGTGACCGTCTGACCGGGATCTCGTGCACCCTTCGCGGGTGAACCCGCAGTGGGTTGTTGTTGTGGACCTGAGGGGATTCGAACCCCTGACCCCCTCGATGCGAACGAGGTGCGCTACCGGACTGCGCCACAGGCCCTTGCAACGGGTGAAACATTAGCACCCCGACGGGGGTGCTTGGAAATCCGGTCCCCGCTGGTCAGCGAGACGGGCCTCACTCGTTGGCCGCGCGGGGGCGCTCGTCGTCCGCGTACTGGTCGAAGAGCGGCGTCCGGCCGCTCCCCGGCGCTGTGCGACGGCGGGGCGCCGGTGGGGCCGGAGTCGTCGGGTTCGCCGTGGAGGAGCGGGCCGAGGACCAGGTGTCGGGGGCGCCCAGGTCGATGCTGCCGGTGGCGCGCGGGGCGACCGGGGCGGTCACGTACGTGGGGAGGGGCACCGGGACCGGCTCCCAGCTGTCACCGCGCTCGGGGCCGTGCTCGCGCTGCTGGTCGACCCACTCGGCGTGGTCGGTCTGCTCCACCAGCGCGCGCCGGCCGGCCTCCTGCGGGGAGACGACGGGCTCGGGCTCGGGGGCCGGGTGCGGTTCCGGCT
>NZ_JBJHPC010001170.1:0-658 GCF_045257485.1 Streptomyces sp. YS-3
GCGCGCTGGACCTGCACGAAGGGATGGGCCAGCGCGCGCTGGGCAAGGCGGGGCTGCTGGCGGAGTTCCAGGCGCTGTCTCGTCCCGAGGGGCAGGCCATGCGCATCCTGGACACGGACGGAACCGTCCTGCGCGACTGGCAACCCCGCCCGGATGACCGGGCCAATCCCGAGATCGACCGCGGGCAACTCCGTGACCTGCTGCTAGGGCTTCTTGATGTCCAGTGGGGTCGGGGCGTGACGGAGGTGGTGCCGGGAACGCGAGATGGCGTACTGGTCCATTTCGCGGACGGACGACAGGAAACGTTCGACCTCGTGGTCGGCGCGGACGGCGCCTGGTCCCGGACTCGGGCGGCAGTCTCGTCGGTGACACCGCACTACACCGGCGTCACCTACGTCGAAACCTCCCTCGACGACGTCGACACCCGCCACCCCGACCTCGCCCGGCTGATCGGCGACGGTTCCCTGGCCGTATACGGAGTGAACCGAGCGCTCGTCGCCCAGCGCAACAGTGGTGGCCACGTCAAGGTGTACGCCCAGTTCCGCGCGCCGCTCGACTGGCACACGAACCTGGACCTGGCCGACGTCGAAGCCGTGCGATCGAGCCTGCTGGCGCTGTTCGACGGGTGGGCCGCTCCCGTCCTCGACCTCCTCCGCCC
>NZ_JBJHPC010000118.1:0-14912 GCF_045257485.1 Streptomyces sp. YS-3
GTCCGTACCCGCGTCGGTGCCCGCGCCCGACCCCGAAGCCCAGCAAGACCTGCGGCAAGTGGGACTGGAACTGCGGCGGCCCGGGTGGCCCCGGCGGCTCGGACGCGGGCACCGACGCGGGTACGGACCAGGGCGCCACCAGCGGGGACATCAGCGGGCCCTCCGGCAGCCCCGTCCGTACCCGCGTCGGTGCCCGCGCCCGACCCCGAAGCCCAGCAAGACCTGCGGCAAGTGGGACTGGAACTGCGGCGGCCCGGGTGGCCCCGGCGGCTCGGACGCGGGCACCGACGCGGGTACGGACCAGGGCGCCACCAGCGGGGACATCAGCGGGCCCTCCGGCAGCCCCTCGCCCAGTAAGTCCAAACCGGGCAGCGGCCCCCAGGGAAGCATCTTCGGGGGACCCAACGGCTAGCGGGCCCGGCGCACGCGGCTGAACACCAGGGGCGATGTTTCACGTGAAACATCGCCCCTCGGCATTTCCACAGAGGTGTACGGCAGGATGTGCGGCATGACGAGCGAGACCAGTGCCCGCGCGTACGAGACCCGGCCGGCGAAGTCCACCGGACCCGTCGTGCGCCCCACGGAGCAGGACGAGGTCGCCGCGGCCGGAGTCGAGGTGCTGGGCGGCCCGATGGGCCGCTGGGCCTCGGGGGCGGGCCACTGGCTGACCCCGGTCCGGGTGATCGCCCTCGTCGCGATCGGGATGTTCGCCCTCGGGATGGCACAGAAGGCCCCCTGCTACGAGTGGGCGTGGTTCCGGGGCGTGAACTCCCAGTACACCCACGCCTGCTACTCCGACATCCCGCACCTCTACGTGGGCCGGGGCTTCGCCGACGGGAAGGTGCCCTACTTCGACCGGCTCTCCGGCGACATGGACTTCCTCGAATACCCGGTGCTGACCGGACTGTTCATGGAGGTCGCCTCCTGGCCGGTGTCATGGATGTCCGGTGGCACCATGCAGCACCGCGAGCAGATGTACTGGATGGTCAACGCGGGGATGCTGATGGCCTGCACGGCCGTCATCGCGGTCTGTGTGGCGCGCACGCACCGCCGCCGCCCCTGGGACGCGTTGCTGGTCGCCCTGGCGCCCGCCTTCGCGCTCACCGCGACGATCAACTGGGACCTCTTCGCCATCGCCCTGACCGCCGCCGCCATGCTGCTGTGGTCCCGCAGCCGCCCTCTTGCCTTCGGCATCCTGATCGGGCTCGCGACGGCCGCCAAGCTCTACCCCGTGCTGCTGCTCGGACCGCTGCTGTTCCTGTGCTGGCGGGCCGGGAAGTGGCGGGAGTACGGGGCGGCCGTGCTCGGAGCGGCGGGCGCCTGGCTGGCGGTGAACGTGCCGGTGATGCTGCTCGCGCCCGAGGGCTGGAAGAAGTTCTACACGTTCAGCCAGGAGCGGTCCGTCGACTTCGGCTCGTTCTGGCTGATCATCTCCCAGCGCACCGGCAAGTCCCTGGACGTCGACATGGTGAACAACCTGGCGACGCTGCTGATGGTGCTCCTGTGCGCGGGCATCGCCGCGCTGACGCTCACCGCGCCCCGCCGTCCGCGCTTCGCCCAGCTCGCCTTCCTGGTCGTCGCCGCGTTCATCCTGACCAACAAGGTCTACTCCCCGCAGTACGTGCTGTGGCTGATCCCGCTGGCCGCGCTGGCCAGGCCCCGCTGGCGCGACTTCCTGATCTGGCAGGCGGGGGAGGTCGTCTACTTCCTCGGCATCTGGACGTACCTCGCGTACACGATGAGCGGCGAGAAGCACCAGGGCCTGCCGCCCGAGGGCTACCAACTGGCCATCGCCGCACATCTGCTGACGACGCTCTACCTCTGCGCGATGATCGTGCGGGACATCCTGATGCCGGAGCGGGACGGCGTACGCCGCGACGGCTCGGACGACCCCTCGGGAGGCGTGCTCGACGGGGCCCGGGACGTGTTCGTCCTGGGGCAGGCGGCCCACCCGCCCCGGCACGCGGCTCCCCTGGTGGAGGGGCCGCGGGTGGAGTGGGGCACGGGCCGGCCGGGTGCCCAGGACGGCTGGACGTGACGCGAAGGGCCCCCGCCGGTGGCGGGGGCCCTTCGTCCTGTCCGGTCGGTGACGCCGGCGCCTAGCGGTCGACCATGCGGTCGAACTGCGTCGTGGTGTGCCGCAGATGGGCCACCAGCTCGTCGCCCACGCGCGGCTCCTGGGAGTCCGAGGGGACGAAGAGGATCGACACCTGCATGTGCGGCGGTTCGGCGAACCAGCGCTGCTTGCCGTCCCAGACGAACGGCGACAGATTGCGGTTGACGGTCGCCAGACCGGCCCGGGCGACGCCCTTGGCACGCGGCATCACCCCGTGGAGCGCCTTGGGGGCCTCCAGGCCGACGCCGTGCGAGGTGCCGCCGGCGACCACGACCAGCCAGCCGTCGGAGGCCGCCTTCTGCTGGCGGTAGCCGAAACGATCCCCCTTCGCGACCCGGGTGACGTCCAGGACGGCACCCCGGTACTCGGTCGCCTCGTGGTCGCCGAGCCACAGCCGGGTGCCGATGCGGGCGCGGAAACGGGTCTGCGGGAACTGCTGCTGCAGCCGCGCCTGCTCCTCGGCCCGCAGATGGCTCACGAACATGGTGTGCAGCGGCAGCCGGGCCGCACGCAGCCGGTCCATCCAGCCGATGACCTCCTCGACGGCGTCGGAGCCGTCGGTGCGGTCGAGCGGGAGGTGCAGGGCGAAGCCCTCCAGGCGTACGTCCTCGATGGCGGAGTGGAGCATGCCGAGCTCCTCCTCCCTGATGCCGTGGCGCTTCATCGAGCTCATGCACTCGATGACCACGCGCGCGCCCACCAGGGCGTGCACCCCGTCCACGGACGACACCGAGCGGATCACGCGGTCCGGCAGCGGCACCGGCTCCTCGCTCCGGCGGAACGGCGTGAGCACCAGCAGGTCGCCGCCGAACCAGTCCTTGATACGGGCCGCCTCATAGGTGGTGCCGACCGCCAGGACGTCCGAGCCGAAGCGGTTCACCTCCTCGGCCAGGCGCTCGTGGCCGAAGCCGTAGCCGTTGCCCTTGCAGACCGGGACGATGCCCGGGAACTGGTCGACCACGGACTTCTGGTGCGCCCGCCAGCGCGCGGTGTCGACGTACAGGGAGAGCGCCATGGCCGGATCCGGGACCTTTCTGGTGGCTGCGGTGTGTCAGAGGTATGAGTTACGAGACTACGCACCCATCAGCGCCTCGACATGTAGATGTCGAGCGCCTTGTGCAGCAGCTTGTTCAGCGGGAAGTCCCACTCGCCGACGTACTCGACGGCCTCGCCGCCGGTGCCGACCTTGAACTGGATGAGACCGAAGAGGTGGTCGGTCTCGTCGAGCGAGTCGGAGATGCCGCGCAGGTCGTAGACGGTCGCGCCCATGGCGTACGCGTCGCGCAGCATCCGCCACTGCATCGCGTTCGAGGGCCGGACCTCACGGCCGATGTTGTCGGAGGCGCCGTAGGAGTACCAGACGTGGCCGCCCACGACGAGCATCGTCGCCGCCGAAAGGTTCACACCGTTGTGGCGCGCGAAGTAGAGCCGCATCCGGTTGGGGTCCTCGTTGTTGAGGACCGTCCACATGCGCTGGAAGTACGAGAGCGGGCGCGGCCGGAAGTGGTCGCGGACAGCGGTGATCTCGTACAGGCGCTGCCACTCGGCCAGGTCCTCGTAGCCGCCCTGGACGACCTCGACGCCCGCCTTCTCGGCCTTCTTGATGTTGCGGCGCCACAGCTGGTTGAAGCCCTTGAGGACGTCGTCCAGCGAACGGTTGGCCAGCGGCACCTGGAAGACGTAGCGCGGCTGCACATCGCCGAAGCCGGCGCCGCCGTCCTCGCCCTGCTGCCAGCCCATCTTCCGCAGCCGGTCCGCGACTTCGAAGGCGCGCGGCTCGATGTGGGTGGCCTCGACATCACGCAGACGCTTGACGTCCGGGTCCTGGATGCCGGACTTGATGGCGGCCGAGTCCCAGCGCCGGATGACGACCGGCGGCCCCATCTTCACCGAGAACGCGCCCTGGTTCTTGAGGTGCGCCAGCATCGGCTGCAGCCACTCGTCGAGGTTCGGCGCGTACCAGTTGATGACCGGGCCCTCGGGCAGATACGCGAGGTACCGCTTGATCTTCGGCAGCTGGCGGTAGAGGACCAGGCCGGCGCCGACCATCTGGCCCGTCTTGTCGAACCAGCCAAGGTTCTCCGAACGCCACTCGGTCTTCACATCAGCCCACGCCGGGACCTGGCAGTGGCTCGCCGCGGGCAGGCTCTGGATGTACGCCAGATGCTGCTCTCGGCTGATGGTCCTCAGGGTCAGGCTCATGCGGGGCGCTCCTCGGCAGGTGTGTCCCCATGGGTACAGGGGCTCCGGCTCTCGCGCCGAAGCCTACTGCGCCCGGGGAGCGCCCCGGATGGCTGTACGGCCCTGGGTGGGTGCGTGGTGTCCTCAGCCGCCGACGACACCGCCGAAGAGGCCGCCGTGGGCCATGCCGAGGAAGAAGCCCACGGCGGAGGCGCCGAGCCCGAGGATCAGCAGGAACCGCTCGCGGGTCGTCACCGAGATGAACTGTCCGTACGCGCCCGTGAGGATCCCCACCAGGCCCGCCCAGGAGCTGAGCAGGTGCAGGTTGTGGAAGAACGCCGTGGTGAAGGCCAGCGCGCCGAGCACGACGGTCACCGCCATGAAGGCGTCCTGAAGGGGATGGGGCTTGCCGTCGGTGGCGAAGAGGGAGACGACGGACGAGTTCGATCGCATTGCCTGTGCCATGAGGCACCTCCTGGCGGAAGCGGAGCGCGGCGAAGGGTAGCGCCGCGCACACCCGATGTGTACAGATTGCGGCCCCTGACCGCCGGATTTCAACCGGAAGCCTGTGTGCAGGTACTCTGTACGGTCTGCACCGGTGTCTGCCCTGGCCAGGACGCGGTCCCCCTCTCTCGGAGCGGGATTGTCAGTGGCGGCGGATACCGTTGTTCACGCATCACGACCCTCCTGCCACGGAACGACCGTGGCCGCTGAGTCCAAAGGAGGTGGGTTTTACATGCGTCACTACGAGGTGATGGTCATCCTCGACCCCGATCTGGAGGAGCGCGCTGTCTCCCCCCTGATCGAGAACTTCCTCTCCGTCGTCCGTGAGGGCAACGGAAAGGTCGAGAAGGTCGACACCTGGGGCCGTCGTCGTCTCTCCTACGAGATCAAGAAGAAGCCCGAGGGCATCTACACGGTCATCGACCTCCAGGCCGAGCCTGCGGTCGTCAAGGAGCTCGACCGTCAGATGAACCTGAACGAGTCGGTCCTCCGGACCAAGGTCCTCCGCCCCGAGACCCACTGAGCTTCCGCTCAGAAGTCATCGGGTTCCGAGTAGCAACACAGCAGCCAGCAGCAATCCCCGCCGAGAGGTTCACCCATGGCAGGCGAGACCGTCATCACGGTCGTCGGCAATCTCGTCGACGACCCCGAGCTGCGCTTCACCCCGTCCGGTGCGGCCGTCGCGAAGTTCCGTGTCGCGTCGACTCCCCGCACCTTCGACCGTCAGACCAATGAGTGGAAGGACGGCGAAAGCCTCTTCCTGACCTGCTCGGTCTGGCGTCAGGCGGCGGAGAACGTCGCCGAGTCGCTTCAGCGAGGCATGCGCGTCATCGTGCAGGGCCGGCTGAAGCAGCGGTCCTACGAGGACCGCGAGGGCGTCAAGCGCACGGTCTACGAGCTGGACGTCGAGGAAGTCGGCCCCAGCCTCAAGAGCGCCACGGCCAAGGTCACCAAGACCACCGGCCGAGGCGGCCAGGGTGGTTACGGCGGCGGTGGCGGCCAGCAGCAGGGCGGCGGCAACTGGGGTGGAGCCCCCAGTGGTGGCCCGCAGGGCGGCGGCGCTCCCGCCGACGACCCCTGGGCCTCCAGCACGCCGGCCGCGGGCGGCCAGCAGCAGGGTGGCGGCGGTGGCGGCTGGGGCGGAAGCTCCGGCAGCTCCGGCGGCGGCTACTCGGACGAGCCGCCCTTCTAGGGCAGCCCGTATCCCCACTTCTTGATCACACAGGAGAAACACCATGGCGAAGCCGCCTGTGCGCAAGCCTAAGAAGAAGGTCTGCGCTTTCTGCAAGGACAAGACCGCTTACGTGGACTACAAGGACACGAACATGCTGCGGAAGTTCATTTCCGACCGCGGCAAGATCCGTGCCCGCCGCGTGACCGGCAACTGCACGCAGCACCAGCGTGACGTCGCCACGGCCGTCAAGAACAGCCGTGAGATGGCGCTGCTGCCCTACACGTCCACCGCGCGATAAGGGAAGGGTGACCGAAAAATGAAGATCATCCTCACCCACGAGGTCTCTGGCCTCGGTGCCGCCGGCGATGTCGTCGACGTCAAGGACGGCTACGCTCGCAACTACCTGGTCCCGCGTGGTTTCGCGATCCGCTGGACCAAGGGCGGCGAGAAGGACGTCGAGCAGATCCGTCGTGCTCGCAAGATCCACGAGATCGCCACCATCGAGCAGGCCAATGAGATCAAGGCCCGCCTCGAAGGCGTGAAGGTGCGTCTGGCCGTTCGCTCCGGCGACGCCGGCCGTCTCTTCGGCTCCGTCACCCAGGCCGACGTCGCTGCGGCGATCAAGGCTGCCGGTGGTCCGGACGTGGACAAGCGTCGCGTCGAGCTCGGCTCGCCGATCAAGACCCTGGGCGCGCACCAGGTGTCCGTGCGTCTGCACGCCGAGGTTGCCGCGAAGGTTGGCGTCGAGGTCGTCGCCGCCTAAGGGCATCGCTCAGCAGAGCATAAGAAGGGCCGCACCCTCCGGGGTGCGGCCCTTCGCCGTTGCCGCCGGGTGGACGTTTCACGTGAAACATCGCCCCGCTGCCTCGCCCGGCCGGTCGGCGGACGCCTTCAGCGCGTCGCGCCCGTCACCAGCCAGCGCCCCGAGCGGGCGCGGAGCCAGAGCGTCAGCATGCGGACGGACATCATCAGGGCCATCGCCCACCACAGGGCGGTGAGCCCGCCGCCGAGCGCCGGGACCAGCAGGGCCACCGGGGCGAAGCAGACGAGCGTCAGCAGCATCGCCCACGCCAGATAGCGGCCGTCGCCCGCGCCCATGAGCACTCCGTCGAGGACGAAGACGACCCCCGAGACCGGCTGGGAGAGGGCGACCACGAGGAGAGCGGGCAGCAGGGTGTCCCGGACCGTGTGGTCGCCGGTGAAGAGCGGGATGAACAGCGGCCGGGCCACGGCCACCAGCAGACCGAGCACCAGCCCGGCGGCGACGCCCCACTCGACCATGCGCCGGCACGCCTGGCGGGCGCCCTCGGCGTCCTCGGCGCCCAGATAGCGACCGATGATGGCCTGCCCGGCGATGGCGATCGCGTCGAGGGCGAAGGCCAGCAGACTCCACAGCGACAGGATGATCTGGTGGGCGGCGATCTCGGCGTCGCCCAGACGTGCGGCCACGGCGGTGGCGATCATCAGGACGGCTCGCAGCGAGAGCGTACGCACCAGCAGCGGAACGCCCGCCTGGGCGCTGGCACGGATGCCCGCCACGTCCGGGCGCAACGAGGCGCCGTACCGTCGGGCCCCTCGTACGACGACGCAGAGGTAGACCGCGGCCATCGCGAACTGGGCGATCACGGTGCCCCAGGCGGAGCCGGCGATCCCCAGGCCCGCCCCGTAGACGAGCCCGACGTTCAGAGCCGCGTTCAGGGCGAAGCCGCCGATGGCCACGGAGAGCGGCGTCCGGGTGTCCTGGAGGCCGCGCAGTATGCCGGTGGCCGCGAGCACCATGAGCATGGCGGGGATACCGAGCGAGGAGATGCGCAGATAGGTGACGGCGTAGGGGGCTGCGGTGTCGGAGGCGCCGAAGAGGTCGATGAACCAGGGGGCCACGGGCAGGACGACGGCGATGACGGCGGCGCCGAGCAGCAGGGCGAGCCAGACGCCGTCCATGCCCTGGCGGATGGCGGCCGGCAGGTCTCCGGCCCCGACGCGGCGCGCGACGGCGGCGGTGGTGGCGTAGGCGAGGAAGACGAAGACGCTCACGGCGGTGGTGAGGAGTGCCGCGGCGATGCCCAGACCGGCCAGTTGCGGGGTGCCGAGGTGGCCGACGATCGCGCTGTCGGCCATGACGAAGAGCGGCTCGGCGACCAGGGCGCCGAAGGCGGGGACGGCGAGCGAGACGATCTCGCGGTCGTGTCGGCGCCGGATGTTCCCGGGTCCCACGGGGGCCTGTGTCATGAACTCAATCTAATCTTCCACAGGTAAGAGATGCAATGCATTAGTGATCCTTACCATGGAACCGGAGTGCGGTTCGGCTGTGCGCCGTTTGTCGTGATCTTGGGCCAGCCGGGAAAGTTTTTCTCCCCCACAGCCGGTGGATGGAAAAACTGCAGGTCAAGCCGGTGGTGACGGGGTGGCTATGACTTTGTCCACAGTGCTGTCCCCCGGTCCGTGCACAGGTTCTGCGGGGTTCTCCACAGCATCTGGTCCGTCGTCCACATGGCCTGTGGATAACCAGATTGGCTGAAGGTGCCGACGGGCCTAACGTGGACCGGCGCCCGACGCGCCGGAACCGGAGTCGGGCTTCTCGTTTTGTCAGTGCCGTGCCGTAGAAAGAGTGGCACGGCTAGGTCCGCGGAGCGGACGGGAGGAGGTGGCCCGGTGAGCATTCCCGAGCCCTTGGACGACCCCTGGGCCGACAGCGGTCCGGGTGACCGTCTGCCCGTCTCCCGCCCCCGCCGCGCCGAGGGACGGGGCCGTGGCCGCGACGACCAGCACGACCGGGGACGCGAGAGCGAGTCCTGGGACGACGGCGGTTCGTCCGGCTTCGAGCGGGTCCCCCCGCAGGACATCGACGCCGAGCAGTCCGTTCTCGGCGGCATGCTGCTCTCCAAGGACGCCATCGCGGACGTCGTGGAGATCATCAAGGGCCATGACTTCTACCGGCCGGCCCACGAGACCGTCTACACGGCGATCCTCGACCTGTACGCGAAGGGTGAGCCGGCCGACCCGATCACCGTGGCGGCCGAGCTGGTCAAGCGGGGCGAGATCACCCGCGTCGGCGGTGCCTCGTATCTGCACACCCTGGTCCAGTCGGTCCCGACCGCGGCCAACGCCTCGTACTACGCGGAGATCGTCCACGAGCGGGCGGTGCTCCGCCGGCTCGTCGAGGCGGGCACCAAGATCACGCAGATGGGATACGCGGCGGACGGCGACGTCGACGAGATCGTCAACTCCGCCCAGGCCGAGATCTACGCCGTCACCGAGCAGCGCACCAGCGAGGACTACCTCCCGCTCGGCGACATCATGGAGGGCGCGCTCGACGAGATCGAGGCGATCGGCTCCCGCAGCGGCGAGATGACCGGTGTGCCGACCGGCTTCACCGACTTCGACTCGCTCACCAACGGTCTGCACCCGGGCCAGATGATCGTCATCGCGGCCCGTCCCGCCATGGGTAAGTCCACGCTGGCGCTGGACTTCGCCAGGGCGTGCTCGATCAAGCACAACCTGCCCAGCGTGATCTTCTCCCTCGAAATGGGCCGCAACGAGATCGCGATGCGCCTGTTGTCGGCCGAGGCCCGGGTCGCGCTGCACCACATGCGCTCCGGCACCATGACCGACGAGGACTGGACCCGCCTCGCCCGCCGGATGCCGGACGTCTCCCAGGCCCCGCTGTACATCGACGACTCCCCGAACCTGTCGATGATGGAGATCCGGGCCAAGTGCCGTCGGCTCAAGCAGCGCAACGACCTCAAGCTCGTCGTCATCGACTACCTCCAGCTGATGCAGTCCGGTGGCTCCAAGCGCGCCGAGAGCCGCCAGCAGGAGGTCTCGGACATGTCCCGTAACCTCAAGCTGCTCGCCAAGGAGCTGGAGCTCCCGGTCATCGCGCTCTCGCAGCTGAACCGTGGCCCCGAGCAGCGTACGGACAAGAAGCCGATGGTCTCCGACCTCCGTGAGTCCGGTTCCATCGAGCAGGACGCGGACATGGTCATCCTGTTGCACCGTGAGGACGCGTACGAGAAGGAGTCCCCGCGCGCGGGCGAGGCGGACCTGATCGTGGCCAAGCACCGTAACGGCCCGACGGCGACGATCACGGTGGCCTTCCAGGGCCATTACTCGCGCTTCGTGGACATGGCACAGACCTGATCCGGGCCGGCTCCAGGCTCCCCAAGGCCGTGAGTCCATCGCGGCGCGTCGGGACTAGCAGGGACCACGGGGCCGGTGAAAACCGGTCGACGGCT
Organism: Streptomyces sp. YS-3; assembly: GCF_045257485.1. Taxonomy (NCBI): domain Bacteria; kingdom Bacillati; phylum Actinomycetota; class Actinomycetes; order Kitasatosporales; family Streptomycetaceae; genus Streptomyces; species Streptomyces sp. YS-3. The sequence continues at coordinate 10,211 of NZ_JBJHPC010000118.1, forward strand.
GTGGAGTGCGGGGATAGACCTTGGGCATGACGTCATCCCCGCATCTGCCGAGCACCCCGCCCATGACCACGGCCCCGGCCGGTCTTCTGCCCAGTACCGAACGCGCGCTGATCCACCGGCTCGCCGTCGCCCAGTCCGAGGGGCGGCTTCCCTCGCTGGTCGCCGCCGTGGTGCGGGAGGGCCGGATCGTCTGGACGGGGTCGCGTACCTCGGTCGAAGGCCATGGGCCCGACGCCGACGTCCAGTACCGCATCGGCTCGATCACCAAGACCTTCACCGCCGTGCTGGTCATGCGACTGCGGGACGAGGGGCTGCTGGACCTCGGTGACCCGCTGGAGAAGCATCTGCCCGGCACCGGAGTCGGCGAGGTGACCATCGCCCAACTCCTCGCCCACAGTGCCGGATTGGCGGCCGAGACGCCCGGCCTCTGGTGGGAGCGGAGTTCGGCCGCGCTGCGTCCGGAACTCTCGGACGTGCTGGGGGAGAGCCCGCTGCTGCATCCGGTGGGCAGGCTGCACCACTACTCCAACCCGGGTTACACGCTGCTCGGTTCGCTGATCGAGACCGTGCGGGAAGTGTCCTGGGCAGAGGCGCTCCAGAGCGAGATCCTCGATCCACTGGGGCTGACCAGGACGAGCACCCAGCCGGTGGCCCCGCACGCGGGTGGCTGGGCCGTGCACCCCTGGGCCGACGCCCTGCTTCCCGAGCCCTCCGAGGACCTGGGGCTCATGGCTCCGGCGGGCCAGCTCTGGTCGACGGCAGCGGACCTCTGCCGCTTCGCCGCGTTCCTCGCCGAGGGAGACGACCGGGTGCTGAGCGCCGCGAGCGTACGGGAGATGCGGACGCCGTCGGCTCCGCCCGAGGCGGGGGACTGGCAGGGCGGATACGGACTGGGCGTCCAGTTGAGCCGCCAGGACCGCCGCACCCTCGCCGGGCACACCGGCTCGTTGCCGGGGTTCGTCGCCGGGCTGTGGATCAGCGTGGAGGACGGTGTCGGTGCGGTCGCGCTCACCAACTCCACTTCGGGGACAGCCCCGACGGTCGCCGCCGACCTCATCCGGATCGTCGTCGAGGCCGAACCGAAGCTCCCCGCGCCGTGGCGGCCCCTGTCCGAGGTCGATCCGGCTCTGCTGGAGCTCACCGGCCCCTGGTACTGGGGGACGTACACCTACGGCCTGCGCTTGAACGCCGACGGCACGGTCGCGCTGGAGCCGCTGCGCGGAAACGGTCGCGCGGCCCGGTTCGCGGCCCGGGCGGACGGCAGCTGGGTCGGCCTCAACGGCTATTACCGAGGCGAGACCCTGCGAGCCGTCCGTCGACCGGACGGCTCGGTGAGCCATCTCGACCTCGGCTCTTTCGTCTTCACGCGCGAGCCGTACGGGCCGGGCGAGGCGGTTCCGGGAGGCGTCGACCCCGAGGGCTGGCGCGGGGTCTGATGTTTCACGTGAAACACGCCTCCTGTTTCACGTGAAACATCCCCGCGGCCCCCAGGTACCCGTGCAAATAAAGCCCGGGGGTCAGAGGGCCTTCTTGAACCCCAGATGGGACGCCTCGAAGCCCAGCCGCTCATAGAAGCGGTGGGCGTCGATCCGTGTGGCGTCCGACGTGAGCTGGACCAACTGGCAGACCAGGCGCCCGGACTCCTCGACGGCCCACTCGATGAGCCGGGTGCCGAGGCCGCCGCCGCGCTCATCGGCGTGGACGCGTACGCCCTCGATGATCGAACGGGTCGCTCCGCGCCGGGAGAGCCCCGGGACGACGGTCAGCTGGAGTGTGCCGACGACCCGGTCGTCGCGGACGGCCACGACCAGGTGCTGGTTGGGGTCTTCGGCCAGTCGCTCGAAGGCGGCCAGATACGGCGTCAGGTCGCCCGGCGACTCCCGCTGGGCCCCCAGCGGGTCATCGGCGAGCATCGCCACGATCGCCGGGATGTCCTGGGCCGTCGCAGGCCTTATCTCAAGATCGCTCATGGCCCGGAGACTACGCCGGGACGGACCGCCCCGGGGAGGGCTACACCGGGACGCGGAGCTCCTCGACGGCCCTGACCAGGGGTGCGAGCTCCGGGTTCCGGGCGGCTTCGTCGAGTGCCTCGCGCAGGGCGCGGTCGTTGGTGGGCCGGGCCGCCGCGAGCAGCTCCTGGCCGGCCTCCGTGACGTCCGTGTAGATCCCACGCCGGTCGGTGTCGCAGAGATAGCGGGTCAGCAGCCCCCGGTCCTCCAGACGCGTGACCAGCCGGGTGGTGGCGGACTGGCTGAGGACGACGGCGTCGGCGACCTGCTTCATCTGCAGATGGCCGCCCGGCCCGCTGTGCTGGCGACTGAGCACGTCCAGCAGCGAGTACTCGCGCACGCTCAGCTCGTGCCCCGACTGCAGGGCCCGCTCGATATGGGCCTCGATCCTGCCGTGCAGCAGCGAGAGGGCGCACCAGCCCTGGGAGAGGGCGGTGAGTGCGGGGTCCGTCGCGGTCATGCGTCTGTCCTCCGTCCGGAGCGGCTTGACACCAGGATAGGCCACGAACGCAATAGCCCGCGTTTGCAATTAACCAGCGTCTGCAATTATTGTGAACGCTCGTAAGGCGCTCGTGCAATCTCCTGGAAGGGTAAGACTCCCATGCCACTCGCGCTCCTAGCCCTGGCCATCGGGGCGTTCGGTATCGGCACCACCGAATTCGTGATCATGGGGCTGCTCCCGGAGGTGGCCGACACCTTCGACGTGACCATCCCCATGGCCGGCTACCTGGTGACCGGCTACGCGCTGGGCGTGGTCCTCGGCGCCCCGCTGATGACCGTGCTGGGCACCCGGATCTCCCGCAAGCGCATGCTGATGCTGCTGATGGGCTTCTTCATCGTCGGCAACGTGCTCTCCGCCGTCGCCCCCGTCTTCGGGCTGATGCTGGCCGGGCGGATCGTCGCCTCTCTGGCGCACGGCGCGTTCTTCGGTATCGGCTCGGTCGTCGCGGCCGATCTGGTCGCCCCGGAGAAGAAGGCCGGGGCCATCGCGATGATGTTCACCGGGCTGACCGTCGCCAATGTCATCGGCGTCCCGCTGGGCACCCTGGTGGGCCAGCAGATCGGCTGGCGCACCACGTTCTTCATCGTGGCCGCGCTCGGGGTCGTCGGACTCCTGGGCGTCGCCAAGCTCGTCCCCGACATGCCGAAGGCCGAAGGTGTCCGGCTGCGCCACGAGATCGCCGCGTTCCGCAACGTCCAGGTCCTGCTCGCCATGGCGATGACCGTGCTCGGCTTCGGCGGCGTCTTCGCCGCGATCACCTACATCACGCCGATGATGACCCATGTCACCGGGTACGCCGACGGCTCCGTCACCTGGCTGCTCGTCCTCTTCGGCCTCGGCATGGTCGCCGGCAACCTGATCGGCGGACGGTTCGCCGACCGGGCCCTGATGCCGATGCTCTACGCGTCGCTCAGCGGCCTGGCCGTCGTGCTGGCCTTGTTCACCCTCACCGCCCATGACAAGGCCGCTTCGGCTGTCACCGTCTTCCTGATCGGCGCGCTCGGCTTCGCGACCGTACCGCCGCTGCAGAAGCGGGTGCTCGACCAGGCCGCGGGCGCCCCCACCCTCGCCTCCGCCATGAACATCGGCGCCTTCAACCTCGGCAACGCGCTCTCCGCCTGGCTCGGCGGGCTCGTGATCGCCGCCGGGCTCGGCTACACCGCCCCGAACTGGGTCGGCGCCGCGCTCGCCGCCTCGGCGCTCGTCCTCGCCCTCGTCTCCAGCGCGCTGGAACGCTGGGCGCGGACCGGCGGCCGGATCGTCACGGGCAGCGCGCCCGAGCCGGCCCGCGCCACCACGGCGCACCACTGACCACCCCCGCCGCACCCGGTCCCCCTAACCGGCCGCTCTACCGCACCAAGGAGTCACCTCTCATGAGCACCACCACCGCCGTCGCCCCGCTCACCATCCAGGACGCCGAAGCCCTCGTGGAGGCGGCCCGCGCCGCCGCCGAGGAGGCCGGGGCCACCGTCGCTGTCACCGTCCTGGACGCGGGCGGCCATCTGCTGGCCTTCCGCCGCGACGACCGCGCCGTACTGATCGCCGGTGAGACCAGCACTCGCAAGGCGTACACCGCCCTCCAGCTCGGCACCGCGACCGCCGACCTGGTCGACGCGGTCCAGCCGGGTGGGCTCTTCCACACCCTGCCCACCGCGCTCGACCGGCCGCTGCTCTTCATCGCGGGCGGTGTCCCCGTCCACCGTGACGGCCGCCTGATCGGGGCGGTCGGTGTGGGCGGCGGATCCCCCGAGCAGGACCACGGCTTCGCCACCCACGCCGTCCAGGGGCTCGGCTGAGCACCTGGCGGTCCCACCGCCGTACGGCACGAGCGCAGGGCTCCGCCGTGCGGCGAACCGGCCTCAGCCCGCGGCGACCGTCAGCGGAGCGAAGCGGCGGGTCCAGTCGCCGGGCAGACCGGGGATGCCACGGGTCATGATCGCGTTGAAGAAGGGGACCGGCTCCAGCCCGTTCGCCTTCAGCCAGTCGAGCAGCTCCTCGTGGCGTACGTCGACATCCGTGCGCAGCGGGCGGTCCGTGCCCGCGGCGAGCGAGGCGACCAGGGCCTTCGCGGTCTCGGTGTCACGGGCCACCAGGGGGCCCACGACGTGCGTCTCCATGTTCGGCCAGACCGCCGCATAGCCGATGAGGCCCCGGGAGTCCTCGGCGACCCGCAGCTGGTCCGCGAAGGCCC
>NZ_JBJHPC010001171.1:0-654 GCF_045257485.1 Streptomyces sp. YS-3
GGGTCGGCGGACGCTGGGACGGCGCTTCGGGTGGTTGTGGGCGGCGTTCGCGGTCAGCTCGTACGGTTCGGGGCTCGGCTTCGGCGCCTTTCCGCTGATCGCGGTCATCGTGCTGCACTGCGGACCGGCCCAGGTGGCGGCGCTGGCCGCGGCGGGGCGGGCGGTGGGCGCGCTGATCGCGGTGCCGCTGGGGCCGTGGATGGAGTTTCGCCGCAAGCGGCCGGTCATGGTGGCGATGGACCTGATCCGGTTCACGGTACTGATGAGCATCCCCCTCGCGTTCGCCCTCGGCCGCCTCACCTTCGTCCAGCTCCTGGTCGTCTCCGTCGTGACCGCCGCGGCCGACATCGCCTTCAAGGCGGCCTGCGGCGCGTACCTCAAGGCACTCGTACCGCCGGAGGACCTGCTCGTCGCGAACAGCCGCTTCGAGTCCACGACGTGGACCGCGACCACGGTCGGCCCCCCGCTCGGAGGGGCCGCGATCGGTCTCCTCGGCCCGGTCACGACCGTGGTGGCCGACGCGGTCAGCTATCTGCTCTCGGCCCTGGGCATCCGTGCCATCGGCGGGACCGAGCCGCACCCCGCCCGGCCCGCCGCACCACGGCTGCGCGCGGGCGACCTCCTCGAAGGGTGGCGCCACATCCTCACCCACCC
>NZ_JBJHPC010001172.1:0-652 GCF_045257485.1 Streptomyces sp. YS-3
AGTCGGGACCGTGCGGGCGGGGCGGCGGGCCGGGGTGTCGCTGCGGCTGCCGGGCAGCACGCCCGTACCGTTCGGGACCTCGTGCGTGCCGCGCTTGTAGTAGTCGAACCACGACTGGACCGTGTTCAGGTACGTCCGCGAGTGGTTGTAGCTGAGAATTGCCTGGTCCAGGTTGGACTGGACGGCGAGGTCGCGGTTGCCGCACAGGTAGTAGGCGGTGGCCAGCGAGGCGTCGTAGATGTTGTTGGGGTCCTTGCGGCCGTCGCCGTTGCCGTCGCGGCCGGAGCTCGCCCAGGTGGACGGGATGAACTGCATGGGGCCGACGGCGCGGTCGTGGACCGCGTCACCGTCGTAGACACCGCTGTCGGTGTCGGTGATGTTCGCGAAGCCGGCGCCGTTGAGGACCGGGCCCAGGATCGGGCTGAGGGTGGTGCCGTTGGCGTCGACCTGGCCGCCGTTGGCCTGGCCGGACTCGACCTTGCCGATGGCCGCGAGTATCTCCCAGGGGAGGTGGCAGGAGGCCCGGTCGCGGGCGAGCTCGGCCTCGGCCTTCTTGTAGGCGTCGAGGATGGTCGCGGGTATGCCCTGCTGGTCGGCACCGATGACGGGCGAACCGGTGCTCGGGGTGGTCGGCGGGTTCGGGGAGACGAGG
>NZ_JBJHPC010001173.1:0-650 GCF_045257485.1 Streptomyces sp. YS-3
CAGGACCCCCAGCACACTCCCGCAACACCAACCGCGGTGATCTGCGGGATCGGCGCCTGCCTGCCGCAACGCAGCGTCAGCAACCAGGAACTGGCCCGCCGCCTGCACATCCCCGCGGACACCATCCATGACCTCACCGGTATCCGGCGCCGGCGCATCGCCGAACCGGGCACGAGCACCGGCGACCTCGCCGTCCTCGCCGGCCAGGCAGCCCTGACCTCCGCCGCCACCGCCAGCGACTTCCTGCTGCTGGCCACCAGCACCCCCGACCGGCCGATCCCCGCGACCGCACCCGAAGTCGCCCACCGCCTGAACCTGGGCGACATACCGGCCCTGGACGTCGGCGCCGGATGCCCCGGCTTCCTCTACGCCCTCACCCTGGCCCGCGCCCTGATCACCTCCGGCATCTGCAGCCGGCCCCTCGTGATCGGCGCCGACGTGCTGAGCTCCGTCCTCGACCCCCTGGACCCGACCACCAGCATGGTCTTCGGCGACGGCGCCGGCGCCGTCCTACTCGGCCAGGGCCCCAGCACACAACCGGGAGCCATCTGCGCCACCGACCTCGGCAGCGACGGCTCCGGCAGCGACCTCATCACCATCCTGGCCGGCGGATCCCGCCACCCACTGCGCGACGAACAGCCCCTCCCGCC
>NZ_JBJHPC010001174.1:0-642 GCF_045257485.1 Streptomyces sp. YS-3
AGGAGGCGCGCGCCGCTCCCCCGCCCGGCAGCCCGACGGTCCGCTCCACCCGGTCGTACAGGTTGCGGGGGTCGCCCGGCCCGTGGCACTCCTCCAACCGGTCCAGTACGCGCAGGACTTCGGCGTATGCCTCGGGGCGCGGCGTGATCAGCGCGCCGGTGACCACGCCGTCCCCGTGCGTCGCGTACGGGTAACCGGGGCCCTCGTACAGGACCGCTCCCGGCAGCCGCGCGGGCGCCTCGCGCGCGGTGCGGCCGGTCAGCAGCAGCCGGTAGTAGCGCTCGCCGGGGCGCAGGGTGCCGTAGACGAAGAACGGCAGACCTGGTTCGGGCCCGGGCAGCACGGTGCCGTGCTCGCGCAGCTCCCGGGCGAGCGGGGCCGCCGCCAGATAGACCCAGGCGCGCGCCGCTCCCCCGCCCGGCAGCCCGACGGTCCGCTCCACCCGGTCGTACAGGTTGCGGGGGTCGCCCGGCCCGTGGCACTCCTCCAACCGGTCCAGTACGCGCAGGACTTCGGCGTATGCCTCGGGGCGCGGCGTGATCAGCGCGCCGGTGACCACGCCGTCCCCGTGCGTCGCGTACGGGTAACCGGGGCCCTCGTACAGGACCGCTCCCGGCAGCCGCGCGGGCGCCTCGCGCGCGG
>NZ_JBJHPC010001175.1:0-642 GCF_045257485.1 Streptomyces sp. YS-3
GCTGCGTCTGGGTGGGGCCCTCGGCGACCTGGGTGCCCTTGCTCTTGGAGTCGCCGCTGCCGCTGAACATCGTGAAGCCGACGAAACCGACGACCACCACGATCGCGGCGACCATGGCCGCGGTCCAGTTCGGCCGGCGCCGCTCGGGCCGGATCCGCTCGGCTTCGAACATGGGTGCGGCGGGCGTGGGCTCGGGACGGCCGCCGTGGTCGGCGTCGTACTGCGCGACCAGGGGTTCGGGATCCAGGTGCACGGCGCGTGCGACCGTGCGGATGTGTCCGCGCGCGTACACATCGCCGCCGCAGCGGGAGAAGTCGTCCTCCTCCATGCCGTGGACGATCGGGATGCGCACTCTCGTGATCGAACTGACCTCGTCGACGGTCAGTCCCGCCGCGATACGGGCCTGCTTGAGCGCGTGCCCGATCGTCGGCCGATCGTCGTCGAGCCGGTTGTCGTCGGGCCGGTTGTCGTCAGCAAAGGAGGGCCGGTCGTCGTCGCCGAGGGAAGGCCGGTCGTCTTCGGGGAAGTTGCCGATGGACACGGGGGCGCCTTTCGAGCGTGAGCCACCTGCTGGAGGTTCAGTCTAGGGGGGGTACGAAAGGGTGGGGCAACCGGGAGGGTGGAGTTTGTACGCCATAGGAA
>NZ_JBJHPC010001176.1:0-640 GCF_045257485.1 Streptomyces sp. YS-3
AGGTGACACGGTGAGCCGTCCTGGGGAGTTCGCGGGTGCGCGCGTACGCCGGAAAGCGGATTGGCGGCGCGCGGGGGAGGGGCGAATCAGCGGGACGGGCGACACACGCAGCCCGCGTAGCGGACGAGGTCCATATGGACCCTCCGCCACAGGCGCGCATAGGTGTCGGTCACGTTCCGGAGTACACCATGTGCGCCTGTGCGGGTCAATTGATGTCCGCGGTGCGGTCCTCCACGCGCGCGTGGGCGACGGCCCCGCCGCGCGCCGCGTCGGCGGCCGTGTACAGCTCGCCCGGCCACACCCCCTCGAACGCCGCGATCAGGTGCCCGTCGGGGCGTACGAGCAGCACCGTGTGGGCCGCCGCTCCCGGATACGCCTCGGCCACCAGCAACTCGGCCCCGGCGGGCAGGGTGTTGACCGCGGCCGTCAGGCGCGGCATCACCCCGGCGGTCAGCCAGTGCCGCCGGTCCCAGACGCCGGTGCCGGGGGCGATCAGGACCACCAGGAGCCGGCCCCGGCCGAGCCGGTCCCGCAGGGCCACCACCGACCCGTCCGGCGCGGTGACCGGGACGTCGTCGACGGGTGCGCCCACCTGGGTGCCGACCGGTGTGTGCGCCTCGGCGGGTGGGGGTGCGAGGGG
>NZ_JBJHPC010001177.1:0-639 GCF_045257485.1 Streptomyces sp. YS-3
CCCCCGACCCGGTCCTCTGGGCGCGCGGCGTGGAGCTGGGGCACCGGATCACCGCGCTGACCGTACGCGGGGCGCGCGGCGGCGAGAAGCCCCGGCTGCCCGGCGGTCGGCGGCCGTATGTGCGGGCCGCGATCCCGCCCCGCCCCGACGCGCTGCGCTACGACCCGGAGGACGAGAGCCTGTATCTCGGCGAGGGACGCGTCTCCCCGGTGCCCCGGGGCGCCTGGGAGTTCGAGGTGGGCGGGGTGCGCGTGCTGGAGGCGTGGTTCGAGGAGCGGACGCGCGGCGGCGAGCCGGGGACCCTGGAGGCCGTACGGCCCGCGTCCTGGCCGCAGGAGTGGACGTCCGACCTCCTTGAGCTCGTCACCGTCCTGGCCCTGCTCGACGAAGTGCGCCCGGCCTTGCGGGAGCTGGCCGAGGTCCCCCGCCTCGCCCGCGACCGGCTGGTGGAGGCGCGCGTCCTGCCCGTACCGCCGTCGGCCCGCCGCCCCGCCTCCGTACTCGACCGTCCCGAAGAGGGCCCGGACGGGCAGCTGGCCCTCCTCTGAGGAGCGCCGCCGCCGAGCCGCCCGTGACAAAAGTGCCCCGTACACGATAAGCACGGCTCCCATGAGCACTCCGCAGCCCCAGCCCCTCCCT
>NZ_JBJHPC010001178.1:0-639 GCF_045257485.1 Streptomyces sp. YS-3
GGCTTCGGTGGTGCGGGCGCCTGGTGGGGGGATCCCCTCAGCAGCGGCGCTCGGGCGCTCCGTCGACCAGGGCGGACAGCAGGCCGCCCAGCACCTCGCGCTGGTCGGCGGTCAGCGGCGCCAGGATCTCCTCCGCCGCGCCCCGGCGGGCGCCGCGCAGTGAACGCAGCGTCGCCCGGCCCGCTTCGGTGAGCTCGATGCGCACCACCCGGCGGTTGGTCGGGTCGGGGACCCGGCGCACGTTCCCGCTCTCCTCCAGGGCGTCGACCAGGGTGGTCACGGCGCGCGGGACCACTTCGAGGCGGGCGGCGAGATCGGCCATGCGGGGCGGGCTGTCGTAGTGCGCGACCGTCCGCAGCAGCCGGGACTGGGCAGGGGTGATGCCGACCGGCTCCAGGTACTGCTTGTGGATGCGGTGGAGTCTGCGCGTGAGCCGGAGCAACTGCTCGGCCAGCACGCCGTCGGCGTCGGTGGTGCTCATACGGGAACAATATCAGGACCTTGTGCATTGTGAGTATAGGTAACAGTGAGCTATGCTCCACCAGTCTTGTCAGTGGCGTCGCCGCCCGGGCCCCAAGGACCCACGAGCGGCGCCGCCCTGCCCCTCACCCTGCGAAGGAGCCCATGCACCCCGAGGAA
>NZ_JBJHPC010001179.1:0-628 GCF_045257485.1 Streptomyces sp. YS-3
CCCCCAGACCCTCGCCTTCGACATCCTCGCCGCCCTCGGCAAACCGCCCGAACTGCCGGGTGACTGGGGAAAGCAGGGCCCGCCCGTCTGGAACATCGTCGGCGCCTGGATGTCGGCCCTGCCCGTCACCCGGCTCACCGTGCTGCGCGCCCACCTGCTGGATGCCCGGTGCTGGTCACACCTGCTAGCGCTGCGCGAGCGCACCGGCGTGCACCTGGTCGCCGTCTGCCACAGGCGACGTCCGCCGGCCGTGATGCGCACCGCCCTGCGGTTCATCGAGCACCACACCGTGTCCACTGAGGGCCCGGTGGGGGACCTGCTGTCCGCGCCTGCGAAGGCCGCGCCGCCCCGACGGCGCAGCGAAGACCGCTGGATCACCGTGTGAAGTTCGGGGGATCTGTCGCTGAGGCGTCCGGCTTCGCGTGTCGTCGGTGGAAGCCATCTATGTGCTGGTCGGCGGCCGGTTGGCTGTCTGGGTTTGGTGTCAGTGGTCCGGATGCTGCGGTGGCATGAGTCCGTATCGGCCGGTGACGTCTTCGCCGAGCCTCCTCCTGCGGGGGTCCTGTTGTCCGTGTACGCCGCACGTCCGGAGGACGGCTGGGGGGGGCATGCAGCGGAGTCGACGGGG
>NZ_JBJHPC010001180.1:0-625 GCF_045257485.1 Streptomyces sp. YS-3
TCATGGAGGTCTATCTGCGCGGCGGGCGCGGCGGCCTGCGGCTCCTCGACCGAGACGCCGAAGTCGGTGGCGATGCCCGCCAGTCCGTTCGCATACCCCTGGCCCACCGCGCGGGCCTTCCAGGCGCCGCCGCGCAGATAGACCTCCATGACGACGAGCGCGGTCTCGCCGCCGAGCTGCGGCGGGGTGAAGGTGGCGATCACGCTGCCGTCGTCGGCGTTGCGCAGGGTGGCGGTGGGCTCGATGCCCTGGAAGGTCTGGCCCGCGGCGTCGGGGCTGGCGGTGACGACGATCTTCTCGATACCGGGCGGCACCGCCGCGGTGTCCACCACGATCGCGTCCGGCGCGGTGCCGCCGCCGGACCGGTAGGTGACACCGGGGCCGGAGGGCTGGTTGTAGAAGATGAAGTCGTCGTCCGAGCGCACCTTGCCGTCGGCGGTGAGCAACAGGCCCGACACGTCGAGCCGCACCGGAGCGGAGACGTCCACCGCCACGCGGGCGGCCGGGAGCGGAAGGTTCGAGCCAGGTGTCATTGCGGTCATGTCCCGGAAACGAGCGGCACGGCTTTACGGTTCCTTGAACGTCCCGCCAATTCGGGAACGCCCCCGGAACCCGTCCCCGGAAC
>NZ_JBJHPC010000119.1:0-14851 GCF_045257485.1 Streptomyces sp. YS-3
CGCGGGCGCCGAGGCGGTGGTCCGGCTCGCCGCCGAGCCCGGGCTGCCCGGCGGGGCGGCAAGGGCCTCAGGTCGCGCCGCCGGGCGTTCGGGGGGCGGGGTTTCAGCAGGCGCCGAGGTCCTGCCAGACGCCCCACTCGCCGGTGGTCCCGGGCTCCTCGCCCTTCGTCCRCCACTTCGACTTCCAGGTGCGGGACTTGTACGCGACGGTCGTGCCGCCGCCGTACTCGGCCGTGGCCGACCAGACGGGCGCGGCACAAGAGCCACCGCCGGTGGTGCCCCCGGTGGACCCGCCCGTGGTCCCGCCGGTCGTGCCACCCGTCGTCCCGCCGGTCGTGCCCCCAGTCGTCCCACCCGTCGTCCCGCCGGTCGTCCCGCCCGTCGTGCCGGTGTCCGGCTCGGTGGGCGTCGCGCCCCGGGTGAGGTCCCCGGTCACCGCGTACGTCCGGCCGCCGAAGGTCACCGTCCAGTTGGAGGGCGTGGACACCGGCAGGTAGTAGACGAAGTCCAGCGTCACCGAGGCGCCCGGGGCCAGCGACTGCCAGGCCGGGAGCTTCAGCGAGACCCGGTTGTAGTCGCCCTTCAGTCCGCCCACGTTGCTGCCGCTGTGGTCGCTGCGCACGACCGTCGTACCGAAGCCGGACTGGTCCTTGGCGTTCGCCGGTGCCGAGGTGCCGTAGTCGAACTGGAACTCCGTACCGCCCGGCAGCGTCGCCCCGGTCCGGTTGGTGAGCGTCACCTTCGGGCTGATCGGGTAGTTGGAGTCGCCGAGCGGGAACTGCCCGAAGTCCACCCCGATGTCGAGCGCCTGCTTCGGCAGGGCCACCGAGGAGCGCTTGGCGCCGTACGGGGCCGCCGACTTGAACTTGTCGTACATCGCGGACGTCAGCGTCGAGCCCGGCTCGTACTGGCCCTTGGCCGCGTTGTAGCGGTAGTCGCCCGCCAGCTCCCAGACCATCGTGCCGCCGATGCCCCTGTCGACCACGTAGTCGGCCTTGGCGTTCACCGACTGCTCGTCCTCGGTGGACAGGAAGACCTTCTTCTGGTCGTTCCACAGCCAGGGCGCGACCAGCGTCGAGCTGTACTGGCGCGCGTAGGTGCCGGTCAGCCTGGTGTCGGCGGGGAAGCCGTACTTGGTGACGTAGTCGCCGACGACGCCCTTCTCCAGGTTCTTGGCGTGCCACATCGGGTTGGAGCCCGCCGGGGCCTCCTTGCCGTTGTCGTCGAGGTCGTGCCAGAGGTTGTCGATGCCGGTCGCGCCGTCACCGCACTTGGTCAGCCCCGACCCGGCCGGACAGCTGGTGGAGGCGGCCCGGCCCCACAGCCCGTCCGTCCCGCCGGTCACGTTCTTGAAGCCCCGGGTGTAGTACGGCAGGCCCATGTTGATGCGCCCGGCCGGCATCGAACCCCGGAAGTAGTGGTAGGCCCAGTCGGCGTTGAGATAGCCGGTCCCGCCGTACTGGGAGGTCGAGTAGACGCCCGCCGCCGCGAGTTCCGCGTCCTTGCCGTCGTCGAAGAGCGAGGCGTTGGGGCCCACGTACTCGTTCCAGGCGCCGTGCAGGTCGTACGACATGATGTTGACGTAGTCCAGGTACTTCTGGACCTGGAAGGTCTCCATGCCGCGCAGCAGATACCCGGAGGAAGGGGCCGCGACCGAGAGCAGGTAGTGCCTGCCGTCGGCCGCCCCCGCGCGGTCCAGCCGCTCGCGGAGCGACTTCATCAGCGCCGCGTAGCCCTTGACCAGGCCCGCCCGGCGCGCGTTGGACAGCGTCCAGTCCAGCGGGTTGCCCGCGTCCTTCATCGTCGTGGGGTACTCGTAGTCGATGTCGACGCCGTTGAAGCCGTACTTCTTCACGAAGGCGACGGCCGAGTCCGCGAAGGTGTCGATGCCGGGCTGGTTGACCGAGCCGTCGGCGTTGGTGGCCACCGAGTAGAAGCCGCCCGAGGCGACACGCTTGCCGTCGTCCCCGAAGTAGCCGCCGGTCTCGGCCCAGCCGCCCACCGAGATCAGCGTCTTCACGTTCGGGTGCTGCTTCTTGAACTTGTTCAGGAGGTTGAAGTGACCCTTGTAGGGGAGCGCGGGGTCCATCTCCGCCCCGGCGACACCGGGCCAGGTCATCCCGGTCGCCGCGTTCTTCTCGCCGTCGGCGCCGACGGAGATCCTGTTGTCGGAACCGATGTGCGCGAAGGCGTAGTTGACGTGGGTGACCTTGTCCCACGGGATGTCGGAGGCGAGGTAGGCCGGGGTCCCGTCCTGGCCGGTGCGCCAGCCGGTGAAGTACCCGATGACCCGGCGCTGGTGGTCGGCGCCCATCTTCTCGCGGCCCTCGGTGTCGTACACGGAGCAGTACGGGACGTCGACGCCCGGGGTCCGGTAGAGCCCGTCGGGGCGGCATACCTCGTTGTCGGCGGCGTGCGAGACGCCCGCGGAGAGCGTCGAGAGCAGCAGCCCCGCGACCGCGGCACCGGTCGCGAGCAGGGTGGCTCTCGTACGAGTGGGGGACAGCACGATCTGTTCCTCCTGGGGGAGGTCGATGTGACACGGCGGACTGCGGGCGGTCGTGCGTCGGCCCCGGTGTGCGCACACCAGCGGGCCTCACCTCGGAGGTGACACGGAGATTAAGAGGACTAGACCAAAGCGTCAATAGGTATGGACCAATGCCCCGACTCCGGGGGGCGGGCGGGGTCACGGACGGTGACCCCGGCTACCGTCCGCGACCACACTGTGACCCAGGCCATAGATGTTCGCCCGTATGGCCGACGATCAGTCGTGGCACACTGACCCTGTACCAGCAGCAGCGCACTCCGGGGTCGGTGTAATTCCGAACCGGCGGTAATAGTCCGCGACCCGGCCGCATCCAGTGGCCGGTTGACCAGGTGGAATTCCTGGACCGACGGTGAAAGTCCGGATGGGAGGCAGTGCGCGGCGGGCGGGCCCCTCAGGGCTCATGCCGGCCGTTCCGCTGATCGCCGTCACCGGCGGTCGGTGTCCTTCGGCCATGCGTGAGCTGTCTGTACGGCCCTGTTCCCGCTCTCTGTCGTTCATCGACAGCCCCGGAGTCCGTGCCCGAAGAGGCAGGAGGACCCGGTGGCCACCGCAGCCGACGCAGACGCCATGCGCCGAGCCGTCGAGCTCGCCGCGCGCGGACTCGGCTCCACCAGCCCCAACCCCGTCGTCGGTTGTGTCATCACCGACGCCTCGGGCGCCGTCGTCGGTGAGGGCTTCCACCAGAGGGCCGGTGGCCCGCACGCCGAGGTCCACGCCCTGGCCGCCGCGGGCGACCGGGCCCGGGGCGGCACCGCCTACGTCACCCTCGAACCCTGCAACCACACCGGTCGCACCGGCCCCTGCGCCCAGGCGCTCATCGAGGCCGGCGTCGCCCGTGTCCTGTACGCGGTCGGCGACCCGAACCCGCAGGCCACCGGGGGCGCCGACACGCTCGCGGCGGCCGGGGTCGAGGTCGGGCAGGGGCTGCTCGCGGACGAGGCCGAGGCGGGCAACGCCGCCTGGCTCACCTCCGTACGGCTCGGCCGCCCGTACGTCCTGTGGAAGTACGCGGCGACCCTGGACGGCCGGATCGCGGCCGAGGACGGCAGCAGCCGCTGGATCACCTCGGACGCCTCCCGCGCCGACGTCCACCGGCTGCGCGCGGAGGCGGACGCCGTGGTCGTGGGCTCCGGCACCGCCCGCGCCGACGACCCCCATCTCGCGGTACGCGGGATCGACGGCGCCGTCCAGCCGCTGCGGGTCGTCGTCGACACCGAGGCCGCGGCCGTACTGCCCGGCGCCCGGGTCCTCGACGGCGCCGCGCCGACCCTGATCGCGGTCGCCGAGGACGCCGACACCGCCCATCTGGCGGGCACCGAGGTGCTGCGGCTGCCGCGCGCCGCCACCGGTCTGGACATCCCCGCGCTGCTGGCCGCCCTGCACGGCCGGGGCGTGCGGTCCGTGCTCCTGGAGGGCGGCCCGGCCCTCGCCGGGGCCTTCGTCGCCGCGGGCGCGGTCGACAAGGTCGTCGGCTACCTCGCCCCCGTCCTGCTCGGCGGGGGCCCGGCGGCCCTGTCCGGCGGCGGAATCACCACGATCTCCGAGGCGTTGCGGCTCGAACTGACCGAGACCGTCCGCATCGGCCCCGATCTCCGTATCAGTGCCACTCCCAAGGAGCGTTGAGCGTGTTCACCGGAATCGTCGAAGAGCTGGGTGAGGTCACCGCCGTCGAGAAGCTCGGCGACTCCTCCCGCTTCCGTCTGCGCGGCCCCCTCGTCACCGAGGGAGCCCGGCACGGCGACTCGATCGCCGTCAACGGAGTCTGTCTGACCGTCGTGGAGAGCGGCGACGGCGAGTTCACCGCCGACGTCATGGAGGAGACGCTGAAGCGCTCCGGCCTCGGCGCCCTCGACGTCGGCTCCCGCGTCAACCTGGAGCGGCCGATGGCCGTGGGCGGACGCCTCGGCGGCCACATCGTCCAGGGCCATGTCGACGGCACCGGCGCCATCGTGGCGCGCACGCCCTCGGAGAACTGGGAGATCGTCAAGGTCTCGCTGCCCGCCGAGCTCTCCCGCTACGTCGTCGAGAAGGGCTCGATCACCGTCGACGGCGTCAGCCTCACGGTCGTCGACGCCGGCCCCGACTACTTCACCATCAGCCTCATCCCCACCACCCTCGCGCTGACCACGCTCGGCCGCAAGCAGCCCGGCGACCCGGTCAACCTGGAGGTCGACGTGATCGCCAAGTACGTCGAGCGCCTGCTCGGCGCCCGCGGCCAGGAGGACCCGAAGTGAACTGGCTCAACTCCGAGGCGTTCACCGCCTTCGACCAGCACATCATGTGGTCCGACATGATCGGCAACACGGTCGGTCTGGCCGCCCTCGCGCTCGGCTGGCGGCGCTCCATATGGACCTGGCCCGCCCAGCTCCTGTCCGGCCTCATCCTGCTGGCCGCGTTCAGCACCGCCCACCTCTCCGGCAGCGCGGGCAAGCAGCTGGTCGTCATCGTGGTGGCGCTGTGGGGCTGGTACCAGTGGCGCGGCGGACGGCGCCACGGCCAGGACGGCTCCATCGCGGTGCGCTTCGCCACCTGGCGCGAGCGCGGAGCACTCGTCGCGGGCGCGGCGCTCGGCACCCTCGCGGTCGGCGCCCTGTTCACCGCCTACCCGACGCTGTCGTGGGACCCGTGGCCGGACGCGTACATCTTCGTCGGCACGATCGTCGCCATGTACGCCCAGGCGCGCGGCATGGTCGAGTTCTGGCTCGCCTGGCTGCTCGTCGACGCCGTGGGCGTGCCGCTCAACTTCGCCAACGGCTTCGCCTTCTCCGGCTTCGTCTACGTCATCTACGGCGCAATCGTCCTGTGGGGCCTGCGCGACTGGTGGCTGCGCTCCCGTACGAGCGCGCAGCCCGTCCTGGAAGGAGCGGCGGCATGAGCGCCACCACACCCACCTGGTACTCCACCGACAACCGCGAGGACCTCTCCCTCGACCCCGTCGAGCAGGCGATCCGCGACATCGCGGCGGGCCGGCCGGTCGTGGTCGTGGACGACGAGGACCGCGAGAACGAGGGCGACCTCGTCGTCGCCGCCGAGAAGGCGACCCCCGAGATCGTCGCGTTCATGATGAGCGAGTGCCGCGGGCTGATCTGCGCGCCCATGGAGGGCGAGGCGCTCGACCGGCTCCAGCTGCCCCAGATGGTCGACCACAACACCGAGTCGATGAAGACCGCGTTCACCGTCTCGGTCGACGCGTCCCCCGCGCACGGCGTCACCACCGGCATCTCCGCCGCCGACCGCGCCACCACCCTGCGCCTGCTCGCCCACGGGCAGTCGCAGGCCGGTGACTTCGTCCGCCCCGGGCACATCTTCCCGCTGCGCGCCAAGCCCGGCGGCGTCCTCGCCCGCAACGGCCACACCGAGGCCGCGGTCGACCTCGCCCGGCTCGCGGGGCTCGCCCCGGCCGGCGCGATCGTGGAGATCGCCGGCGAGGACGGCGTGATGCTGCGGCTGCCCGAGCTCATCCCGTTCGCCCGCAAGCACGGTCTGACGATCATCTCCATCGAGGACCTGATCGCCTACCGCCGCTCCAGCGAGCCGACCGTGCGCCGCGAGGCCGAGGTCCACCTCCCCACCTCCTTCGGGGAGTTCACCGCCTACGGCTACCGCTCCACCGTGGACGGCGTCGAGCATGTCGCCCTCGTCCACGGCGAGCTCGGCGACGGCGAGGACGTGCTGGTGCGCGTCCACTCCGAGTGCCTGACCGGCGACATCTTCCACTCGCTGCGCTGCGACTGCGGGCCGCAGCTCCAGGCCTCCATGGAGCGCATCACCGAGGCGGGCCGCGGCGTCGTCGTCTATCTGCGCGGCCACGAGGGGCGCGGCATCGGACTGCTCTCCAAGCTGCGCGCCTACGAGCTCCAGGAGCGGGGCCGCGACACGCTCGACGCCAACCTGGAGCTGGGCCTGCCCGCCGACGCCCGCGACTACGCGGCCGGCGCGCAGATCCTGGAGAACCTGGGCGTACGCAGCCTGCGGCTGATGACCAACAACCCCGAGAAGACCGACGCCCTGGTGCGCCACGGTCTCGACGTCGCCGGCCGCGAGCCGATGCCGGTCACGGCGGGCGAGCACAATCTGCGGTACCTGCGCACCAAGCGCGACCGGATGGGACACGACCTGCCGTGGCTGGACGCGACCGCGTCGACCTGCGGCAACCAGTGACGGAACCAGCAGCGACACCCGTAACAGCGAAGATCACCGAGGAGTAGCACGTGAGTGGCAAGGGCGCACCCGAACTGTCCGTACGCAACTGCGCAGACCTCCGGGTCGCCGTGATCGCGGCGCAGTGGCACGAGAAGGTCATGGACGGACTCGTCGACGGCGCCCTGCGCGCCCTGCACGAGCTCGGCATCGACGAGCCGACGCTGCTGCGCGTCCCGGGCAGCTTCGAGCTCCCGGTCGTCGCCAAGGTCTGCGCGGGCCGCGGCTACGATGCGGTCGTCGCCCTCGGCGTCGTCATCAGGGGCGGTACACCGCACTTCGATTACGTGTGCCAGGGTGTCACCAACGGTCTCACCCAGGTCAGCATCGACACCGGCGTACCCGTCGGGTTCGGCGTGCTGACCTGCGACACCGAGGAGCAGGCCCTGGACCGGGCCGGCCTCGAAGGGTCGAACGAGGACAAGGGCCACGAAGCGGTCACCGCCGCCGTCGCCACGGCCGCCACGCTGCGCACCGTCAGCGAACCCTGGCGCTGAGTGGCAGGGACGCACCCCTTACCCTGAGAAGCATCATGGCGAACAAACCCTCCAAGAGTTTCGAAGAGCTCTTCACCGAGCTCCAGCTCAAGGCCGCCAGCGGCGACCCCTCCACCTCCCGCACCGCCGAGCTGGTGGACAAGGGCGTGCATGCCATCGGCAAGAAGGTCGTCGAGGAGGCCGCCGAGGTCTGGATGGCCGCCGAGTACGAGAGCAAGGACGCCGCCGCCGAGGAGATCTCGCAGCTGCTGTACCACGTCCAGGTGATGATGGTCGCGCGCGGGATCTCCCTCGACGACGTCTACGCGCACCTCTGAGCACACCCCGACACCCCACCCTCTTACGTGAAGGAAGCCGACCTCATGCTGCGCATCGCCGTCCCCAACAAGGGTTCACTGTCCGGACCTGCGTCGGCGATGCTCCATGAGGCCGGCTACCAGATGCGCAAGGAGTCCAAGGAACTCGTCCTGGTCGACCCGGCCAACGAGGTGGAGTTCTTCTACCTCCGTCCCAAGGACATCGCGATCTACGTGTCGGCGGGCAAGCTCGACATCGGCATCACCGGCGAGGACCTGCTGATCGACTCGGGTGCCGACGCCGAGGTGATCCTGCCGCTCGGCTTCGCCCGCTCCACCTTCCGCTTCGCCGCCAAGCCCGGGACCGTCTCGGGCATCGAGGACCTGGCGGGCAAGACGATCGCCACCTCCTACGAGGGCATCGTCGCCAAGCACCTGGCCGAGGCCGGCATCGCCGCCTCCGTGGTGCACCTCGACGGGGCCGTGGAAACCGCCATCGAGCTGGGCGTCGCCCAGGTCATCGCGGACGTCGTGGAGACCGGCACCTCGCTGCGCAACGCGGGTCTGGAGGTCTTCGGCGACCCGATCATGAAGTCGGAGGCGGCCGTCATCCGTCGCACCGGCGCCGACGCCGAGAACCCCAAGGTCCAGCAGTTCCTGCGCCGCCTCCAGGGCGTCCTGGTCGCCCGCAGCTACGTGATGATGGACTACGACTGCCGCGCCGAGCACCTGGAGCGGGCCGTCGCCCTCACCCCGGGCCTGGAGTCGCCGACGGTCTCGCCGCTCCACAACGAGGGCTGGGTCGCGGTGCGCGCCATGGTCCCGGCCAAGGAGGCCCAGCGGATCATGGACGACCTGTACGAGCTGGGCGCCCGCGCCATCCTCACCACGGCCATCCACGCCTGCCGGCTCTGACCGGCTCTTCGCCGACCCCCGACTCCGTACGGAAGTGACGTTCCCCGTGTCCGCCCCCGCGCCCCAGCTCCCCGCTCTCCCGGTCACGTTCCGGCCGACCCGCACCCGGGCCGTGCTGCTGAGCGTGGGCGCCGTGATGTTCGCCGTGATCACCGGCGTCGCACTGCTCCTGGAGAACATGAGCGGGGGCGAGCGGGCCAGCTTCGTGTTCACCGCCGCGCTCTTCTTCGCGGTCCTCGCGCTGCTGAGCCGCCCCAAGGTCGTCGCCGACGACACGGGCGTCACCGTCGTCAACCTCACCCGGACCCGGCGGCTCGCCTGGGCGGAGATCCTGCGCGTCAACCTCCGCCCCGGCGACCCGTGGGTCTTCCTGGACCTCAGCGACGGCACCAGCCTGCCCGCGCTCGGCATCCAGCCCGGCATCGCCAAGGAGCGGGCCATCCGCGACGCCCGCGCGCTGCGCGCGCTCGCCGAGTCGCACGGCACCCGCCAGGACGGCTGACCCACCCTTTTCAGCACCGGGGCAAGCATTGCGGCGACGATCTCAATAGCTACCCTGGTGGACGTGGCGCGCGACGCGCCGGCCCCGCGCAGAAGGCGGCACCATCGGCCTGCGGGGCACCAACGACCCGAGGAGTGACTCCCTCCAGCAATGGACGGATCGTCCGGTAGTACCCGCGCCGCCCCTTCGCAGGAGGCGGCGGCATGACCACCCCCCTGCTGCTGCTCGCCGCGGCATTCCTTCTCATCCTCGCCAACGGGTTCTTCGTGGCCGCCGAGTTCGGCCTGATCACCGTGGAGCGCCCCGACGCCGAGCAGGCCGCCGCCGAGGGCGACCGCCGCGCAGGCACCGTCGTCAAGGCCCTGCGCGAGCTGTCCTTCCAGCTCTCCGGCACCCAGCTCGGCATCACCATCACCTCGCTCGTCGTGGGCATGCTCGCCGAGCCCGCGCTCGCCGGACTGCTCGACGGGCCGCTCACCGCGGCCGGTCTGCCGGACCGGGTGGCGCCCGGTGTGAGCGTCGTCATCGGCATGCTGCTCGCCTCCGCCGTCCAGATGGTGATCGGTGAACTCGTCCCCAAGAACTGGGCGGTGTCGCGGCCCCTCCAGGTCGCGCGGTTCGTCGCCGGCCCCCAGAGCCGCTTCTCCCGGCTCTTCCGGCCCGTCATCGCGCTCCTGAACACCGTCGCCAACCGGCTGGTCCGGGCGCTCGGCGTGGAGCCGGCCGACGAGCTGGCCTCCGCCCGCACCCCGGGCGAACTGGTGTCCCTGGCCCGCCACTCGGCCCGGGCCGGAGCCATCGAGCAGGACACCGCAGACCTTTTCGTACGCACTCTGGCCCTCGGCCGGCTGACCGCGGAGAACGTGATGACGCCGCGCGTGAAGGTGAGCGCGCTGCAGACCTCCGCGACCGCCGCCGACGTCCTCAACCTCACCCGGGCCACCGGGCTCTCCCGCTTCCCCGTCTACCGGGAGCGGATCGACGAGGTCGTCGGCATGGTCCACCTCAAGGACGCGCTCGCGGTGCCACCGCAGGAGCGCCACCGCACACCGGCCGCGCGGATCGCCGTGCCGCCCCTGCTGGTGCCCGAGACCCTGCCCGTGCAGCAGCTCCTGGAGCGGCTGCGCAGCGAGCAGCCGATAGCCGTGGTCGTCGACGAGTACGGCGGCACGGCCGGGGTCGTCACCCTGGAGGACATCGTCGAGGAGCTCGTCGGAGAGGTGCGCGACGAGCACGACGCCGAGGGCGACACCGGGCCCGAGCTCGCCGCCGTGGCGAGCGACGACGGCCGCCCCGCGTGGGAGGCCGACGGCAGCTGCCGGGTGCTGAGCCTGCGCCGGATAGGACTGGACGCGCCGGACGGGCCGTACGAGACGGTCGCCGGACTCGTAGCCGATCTGCTCGGGCGCATCCCCGTCCCCGGTGACCGCGCCGAGCTGCCCGGCTGGCGGCTCCAGGTCCGCCGGGTCGAGCGGTACCGCGCGGAGCGGGTGCGCTTCGTCCGTACGGCCGACGTCAAGAGTGTCGCGGAGGCCGTGCGATGAGCCTTCTGCAACTCTTCTTCGCCCTGCTCCTCGTGCTGGCGAACGGCTTCTTCGTCGGGGCCGAGTTCGCCCTGGTCTCCGTGCGCCGCAGCCAGATCGAACCGCTCGCGGCCCAGTCGGCGCGGGCGCGGCAGGTGCTGCACGGACTGGAGAACCTGCCGCAGATGATGGCGGCGGCGCAGTTCGGCATCACCATCTGCTCGCTGACGCTGGGCGCGGTGGCCGAGCCCACCGTCGCCCACCTCCTTGAGCCGGTGTTCGAGGCCGCGCGGGTCCCGGCGGGACTCATCCACCCCCTCGGTTACGCGATCGCGCTCGCCCTGGTCGTCTTCCTCCACCTCGTCATCGGCGAGATGGTCCCGAAGAACCTGGCGATGGCGGCGCCCGAGAAGACCGCGCTCTGGCTCAGCCCGGGGCTGGTCGCCTTCGCCCGGGTCTGCCGTCCGGTGACGGTGGCGCTGGGCACCTGCGCGCGGCTGGTGCTGCGGGTGTTCCGGGTGGAGCCGAAGGACGAGGTGGAGGCGGTCTTCACCAGCGAGCAGCTGAACCGTCTGGTGGAGGACTCCGGACAGGCGGGGCTCCTGGACCCGCGGGAGATGGAACGTCTGGAGGACGCGCTGGAGCTGGGCAGCCGGCCGGTGACGGACGTCCTGCTCGCCCGGTCGTCCCTGGTGACGGTCGGCTCCTCGGTGACGCCCCGGGAGCTGGAGGAGCTGACGGTCCGTACCGGGTACTCGCGCTTCCCCGTCTGCGCGGAGGGGGGCGCCTTCATGGGGTTCCTCCACGTCAAGGACGTACTGGACCTGGAGGACCGGGAGCGGGCGGTGCCGCAGCAGGTGTGGCGCCCGCTGGTCACGCTGCGGGCCGAGCTGCCGCTCGACGACGCGCTCACCGTGATGCGGCGGGCGGCGGCGCACCTCGCGCAGGTGGCGGACGCGTCGGGGCGGGTGCTGGGGCTGGTGGCCCTGGAGGACGTCCTGGAGATGCTGGTGGGCGAGGTACGGGACCCGTCGCACCGCCCGTTCCCGGTACAGCCGCGACCGGAACAGGCCCTGGCGGGCTGAGCCGGGGTTTTGGCCCTTCCCCACCCCTTCCCTTCCCCGCGCCCCCAACCGCCAAGGGGCGCGGGGAACTGCGCGGGCAACCCCCACCGGAGCCGCAGACAAACAGGGGGTGTGGGGGCGAAGCCGAACTACAGGGGCTCCACCGGGCCGCCCCGGCCCGACAGCACCTCCCCGTACGCCTGCATCAGATCCGGCAGGCGCAGCGTGGACAGGTCCTCGCGGCCCGGTGTCGTGGGATACGTCGACAGGCGCAGATCCCGGTACGCGCAGCTCTTCTCGTACAGCGTGCGCAGAAAGCGGCCGTTGCCGAGTTCGTCGATCCAGCCCTGGTCCACCACGTGGCCGCTGATCGAGCGGAGCTCGTCCAGGGCCTCTTCGTCCCAGCAGTCGCCGTTCTCCGCCGCCAGGACCTCCCCGATCGCGGTGAGCTCCAGCGGGCGGTAGGAGGGGAAGTCCACCCGGGTGGTGAAGCGGGAGGAGAGGCCGGGGTTGGTGGCGAGGAGGCGGTCCATGCCCTCGGGGTAGCCGGCGAGGATGACCACGAGGTGGTCGCGGTTGTCCTCGGCGCGCTTCAGGAGCACCTGGAGCGCCTCGTCGCCGTACGCGTCGCCCTTGCTGTAGCCGGAGTTGGAGAGGCTGTACGCCTCGTCCACGAAGAGCACCCCGCCCAGCGCCGAGTCGATCAGCTCGTTCGCCTTGACCGCCGTCTGGCCGAGGAACTCGCCCACCAGGTCGGCCCGTTGTGCCTCGACCAGATGGTCGCCGCCGAGCAGACCGAGCGCGTAGAAGACCCGGCCCAGGATGCGTGCGACGGTGGTCTTGCCGGTGCCGCTGGGGCCGGAGAAGACAAAGTGACGTTTCGGCGGCTGGACGGGCAGTCCCTGGCCGACCCGTAACCGGGCCATGTTCAGCTGCGCGGACAACGCCTTCACCTGGCGTTTCACCGGCTCAAGGCCCACCATCCGCTCCAGCTCCGCCAGCGCCTGGGCGAGCAGCGCCGAGTCGGTCGGCCCGGCCGGCACCGGAGGCGCGGCGGGCTGGGCGGGAATGCCGGCCTTCTCCCGTACGCCGTCGGGCGGCGGCACCACCACCGCCGGACCGGCCAGCGGCGCCCGCACCTCGCGTCCCTCCGGCGGCTCCAGGGGGGCCGCCTCGGGCTCGGGGCCGTCCACCGTGCCGTCCTGGCCGAACCCGCCGAGCGAGACGGCCGCCAGATCGGCCGGGTCCTCGGGCCCGTACGACCCGTCCAGGACGTCGGACTCGGTGATCGCGGCCAGCCGCGCCGAGGTGTCCATGAACGCCGGGTCGACCCGGTGCACCGCCCGGTACAGCGGCAGCGCGGCGGCGGAGCGGCCGGTGCCCTCGTGGGCGCGGGCCAGCCAGTAGCGCAGCTCCTTGCGCTGTGGCTGTTCGCTGCGGCAGCGCATCAGGGCCGCCGACAGCAGCGGCTCGGCCTGGCCGAACATCTCCAGGCGCACCCGGGCCATCCCGCCGAACAGCCCGGCCTCGATCCCGAGCAGGGGATCGCCGAGCAACGGCTCGGTGTGGCGCACCAGTTGGTCCCAGTCCTTGACCAGGTACGCCCGGCAGGCGTGCAGGAAGCGGACCTGCGGGTCGGCGTCGACCGGCGGCAGCCCGGCCAGCGCCCGGTCCAGCTCGGGCACATGGCGCCCGTCCAGCCAGTGCGAGGCGTGCGCCAGCAGCAGATCGCGCGGGCTCTCCAGTACTGGCTGGACCCACCAGCCCAGCCAGTACCAGGAGTTGAGGGTCCGCCGGTGCCGGGCGCGCTGTTCGCCGAAGCGTTCCCGGTGGCGGTACATGCGCAGCAGCGCCGTGGTGGTGTCCACCCGCAGCGCGTGCAGTCCCAGCCAGCCGTCCACCATGCCCGGATCCATCCGCACCGCGGCCCGGAACTCCTCCTCGGCCTGCGGATACGCGCCCATGGTGTACGCGTCGATGCCCCGCAGCCAGGCGAGATCGGCCGGGGCGTGCGCGCCCTGCGTGCCGAAGTCCATCAGGTCCCCCACCACCGTGCCCCCGTGCTGAACCGTCAATTCACAGAAGGGAATGACCGCAGGAATTGACGGGAACTGACCGCACCACTCGCATCGTACCTGCGAGGGGGCCTCGGATCGAAGGGTGGCGCGGGGCAAGCGGCAGCCCGACTTGGCCGGTGACCGAGGGTGAGCGAAAACCGCTGACATGCCCGGTGAGAGGGCCGGAAAAGGCAGAACGAAGCCCCCGATCACGGGGGAACAACCGGGGGCTTCGCGTCCGCGGCGGCTCCGGAAAGCCGCACATTCAGAACGTAAGACCTGTACGGCCCCCGGGTCAAGCGGAGTTGGGGGAGTGCGAGGGGCGGTTTTCCGACGGTTCAGCCCAACGGGGGGTAGTGCTCACTCTCCGTGAAGGAACGGTGTGCGAGGGGTGCGGAATCGCGCCTCGGGAGCCACTCGTATCCCTCCTGACACTGTCGTACCAACGCATCCACATACGGAAGAGAAGGATCCGCGGCGAAATGGCGCATCTCCGCCTCCGTCCACTCGTCCCAGAAGCCGGAAAGTGCCGCTCCGTCCCGTCGGCGACCGCGCGCCCAGGACCCCTCGGCGTCCATTTCCATCCACAGCAGCAACGCCAGCCACGGCCGTACCTCGCGCCGGCCCGCCCCGACACCCTCGATCAGCACCACGGGCGCGGGCGCCAGGGGAACCGGTGGCCCGAACCGGCGCGCGTCCCAGTCGTACGGCGTGACCCGCCCGGCCTCGCCGCGCGCCAGCGGCCCGATGACCTGCGCGAGCAGCCGGGGCGTCCAGGCGAAGAACTCCTCGTGGGTGGCGAGGTCGTCGAGGTGGAGGACCGGCGCCCCGCCGAGCGCGGCGGCCAGCCGTCCGGCGAAGGTGGACTTGCCGGAGCCCGCGTGCCCGTCCACCGCGACCAGCCGCACCGGTCCGCAGGAGGGCGGCAGGGCGCGCACGGCCGCCGCGATTCGGTCGAGTTCTGCCATGCCTCCACCCTAGATCGGCGGCTCCGGGCGGCGGCTCCGGGCGGCGGCGCAGGTCATATCAGTGGTCCAGACCCATATTGGTGGCGCGGTCCGGCGCGCGTCTCTGGCAGAAGTCGCCCGGGACCCGGGATAGTTGGCCCACGGCCGCGCCCACCGCCCCATACTCGTCCGACTGGGGGTCCCGCCCATGACCCGTCCCACTCCGCGCAGAACCGTCCTGGCCGCCGCGCTCGCCGCCGCGGCGGCCAGGACGGTTCTGCGCGGAGTGGGACGGGTCATGG
>NZ_JBJHPC010001181.1:0-622 GCF_045257485.1 Streptomyces sp. YS-3
GGTGGGAGCTGGCCCTTCAGGGGGCCCCACTCGTTCGGGTCGGGGACGCCCGGCGGGAGCATCTGGCGGCGCTTGGGGCCGCCGTGCTCCGACTCCCCCGGCTCCTTCGCGCCCGGCCACGCCTTGGCGACCCGCGCCGCGAGGACGAAGTCCTTGCGCAGGGGGTGGCCCTCGAAGCCCTCGGGAAGGAGGAGGGGCACCAGGTTGGGGTGGCCCTCGAAGACGACGCCGAACATCTCGTGGGTCTCGCGCTCGTGCCAGGCGGCGCCCGCGTACACGTTCACGGCCGAGGCCAGGACGGGGGCGGTGTGCGGCACGGTCGTACGGACGAGGAGGCGGCGTACCCGGCGGTCCGCGAGGGAGACGACGTGCGCGCAGACGCGGAAGCCGGTGCCGGGCTCGTCGACGGCGCTGAGCCAGTCGAAGTACGTGCAGCCCAGCGTGGTGCGGGCGGTCTCCAGCGCGGTCGTCCAGGAGTCGGCGGGGACGTCCACGGTGAGCAGGCCGTACGCCTCCTCGGCGGTGGCGTCCTCGCCGAAGATCTCCGTGACGGCGTCGGGCAGACGGTCGTACGCGGTGGTGGTCACTGCGCGGCCCCCGGCTTCGGCGTGTCACCCTCGGC
>NZ_JBJHPC010001182.1:0-621 GCF_045257485.1 Streptomyces sp. YS-3
GTGGCTCCGGGGCCGGGCCCCGGCACCCCCGTTCCGCCTTGGCCTGCGGGCCGGTGGGGGCTGATCGGCCCGGGGGTTGTCTGCGGGCCGGTGGGTGGTTGCTCGCGCCGTTCCCCGCGCCCCTGATTGGCCCGGGGGTTGTCTGCGGGCCGGTGGGTGGTTGCTCGCGCAGTTCCCCGCGCCCCTCAAAGCGGGGCCTACGGCCACGCATCCCGCTTCGCGATCACCTGCGGGCCGGTGGGGGCTGGTCGCGCAGTTCCCCGCGCCCCTGAAGTCCTGGGCCTTCGGCCCGGACCCCTCCCGCCCGAGGGGCTGRAGATGCAGCGGCCGGAAGTACCTAAGGGGCGCGGGGAACTGCGCGAGCAACCACAGACGGTCCGCAGACAAACTCCCGGCCAACCAGGGGCGCGGGGAACTGCGCGAGAACCCCCACCGGCCCGCAGACAAACACCGGGCAGCACAGGGGCGCGGGGAACTGCGCGAGCAACCACAGACGGTCCGCAGACAAACTCCCGGCCGACCAGGGGCGCGGGGAACTGCGCGACCAGCCGACCACGGCCCGCAGACAAACACCGGGCCGACCAGGGGCGCGGGGAACTGCGCGAGCAACCCCACCCCACC
>NZ_JBJHPC010001183.1:0-620 GCF_045257485.1 Streptomyces sp. YS-3
GGCCGGTGGTGGTCGGGCCGGTGCGGAGCCGTACGTGGACGGCGGGGTCCTGGGCGCTGACCCTGCCGGCCGGGGGCTGAGGCGGCCCGCGGCGCCGCCGGTCAGACCTCCACCTGGAGGGCGGTGAGGCCGCGGATCACGTACCCCGGTTTCCACTCCGGCTCGGCCACCAGCCGCATACGCGGGGCCTCGCGCAGCAACAGACCGAACGACGTGGCCAGTTCGAGACGGGCCAGGGGGGCGCCGAGGCAGTAGTGGATGCCGGCGCCGAAGCTGACGTGGCGGTTGGTGGCGGCCGGACGGCGTACGTCGAAGGTCTCCGGGTCCGTGAACACCGCGGGGTCGCGGTTGGCGGAGCCGAAGAGCAGGGCGACTTCGCAGCCACGGGGGATGACGGTGCCGCCCACCTCGATGTCGTCGAGCACCCAGCGTTCGAAGAGCTGCAACGGGGTGTCGTAGCGCAGCAGTTCCTCGACGGCGCCGGGGAGGAGGGCGGGGTCGGAGCGCAGGAGGGCGAGCTGCTCGGGGTGGCGGAAGAGGGTCCACCAGCCGTTGGCCGTGGTGTTGACGGTGGCCTCGTGGCCGGCGTTGAGGAGCAGGACGCAGGTGGAGATCATTTC
>NZ_JBJHPC010001184.1:0-620 GCF_045257485.1 Streptomyces sp. YS-3
CTGTTCGGGGGCCGGCGGGTCCGCCGGGGCGGCGAGGGCGCCGGGCGCCGCGCCGAGCAGTCCGCCGACGACGGCGACCGCGACGGCAGCCGCCCGCTTCCCGCGCCCGAACCGCACACCATCTCCCCGTCTGAGTGGACTTGTGGAGCCCCGGTGCGCCCATGACGGCCCCCGGCGGAGCGTCCCGCACCGCAACCGGACCCGAGCCCACCACCCCCGTGCCGAAGGTGTCAACGCGCATGCCTGTTGTGCCGGAATTGCCCGTTCCGGTGACCTGGGTCACAGGACGGGGGTGACGAGCGCGACTTGCCCCGCGTTGTACGTCTGGGAGCCCGCCCGCTGGGTAGGGCTGCCTGTGTCCCCGTCGCCGACCCCCGTGGAGCCCTCCGTGGCCGTCTCCGCCCTCGAACAGCCCCTGACCAGCGAACCTCCGCTGGCCGACGCCGAACCCCTGACCAGCGAGCCGCCCCTGACCGAGGCCGCGCCCCTGACCAGCGAACCGACCCCGGTGGCCGCGCCAGCCGGAGCCTGACGCCATGACCCTCGCCCGGCTCGCCGCACTGCACGGCGTCGCCACGTCCTACGCCCCGTCGGCCGACCGCACGGTCCCCGTCCCGGAG
>NZ_JBJHPC010001185.1:0-618 GCF_045257485.1 Streptomyces sp. YS-3
AAGGGAAGGGGCGGGGTGGGGGCCCGGTAGCCTTGCCGCCCGTGACCGTAACCCTCATCTGGATCGCCGTAGCCCTCGCGGCGACCGGCCTCTACCTCAGCTGGACCGCCGGCCGCCTCGACCGCCTGCACGCCCGCATCGACGCCGCCCGCGCCGCCCTCGACGCCCAGCTGCTGCGCCGCGCCTCGGTCACCCAGGAACTGGCCACCTCCGGCGTCCTGGACCCGGCGGCCTCCATCGTGCTGTACGAGGCCGCGCACGCGGCCCGCCAGGCCGAGGAGGAGCAGCGGGAGGTCGCCGAGAGCGAGCTCAGCCAGGCGCTGCGGGCCGTCTTCGGCGAGCCCGCCCAGGTCGAGGCGGTCCGCGAGGCCCCCGGCGGGGTCGAGGCGGCGGAGGAGCTGGCCCAGGCCGTACGCCGCGTCCCCATGGCCCGCCGCTTCCACAACGACGCCGTACGCGCCGCCCGCGCCCTGCGCAGGCACCGCAAGGTCCGCTGGTTCCGGCTGGCCGGCCACGCCCCGTTCCCGCTCGCCTTCGAGATGGACGACGAGCCCCCGACCGCGCTCGCGGACCGCCCGGGCACATAGGCGCCACCGGGCCCCCCGGCCTCCCCAAGGC
>NZ_JBJHPC010001186.1:0-617 GCF_045257485.1 Streptomyces sp. YS-3
ACCCACCAGTGGCTCATCCCGCACCACGCCGACGTCTCCGCGCTCCTCCGGGACCGCCGCCTCGGCCGCACCTACCTCCACCGCTTCACCCACGAGGAGTTCGGCCGTACGCCCCCGCCCCCCGCCCACGAGCCGTTCCACACCCTCAACGACCACGGCATCCTCGACCTCGAAGCCCCGGACCACACCCGTATCCGGCGCCTCGTGGCGAAGGCGTTCACGCCCGGGCGGGTCGCGGAGCTGGGGCCCGTCGTCGAGCGGATCGCCCGCCGGCTCGTGGGCGACTTCGTCGCGGCCGGCGGCGGGGACCTGCTCGCGGAGGTGGCCGAACCCCTCCCCGTGGCCGTGATCGCCGAGATGCTCGGCATCCCCGAGGCCGACCGGCATCTGCTGCGGCCCTGGTCGGCCGACATCTGCGGGATGTACGAGCTCAACCCGGACGAGGAGACCGCCGCCCGCGCGGTCCGGGCGTCCGTCGAGTTCTCCGCCTATCTGCGCGAGCTGATCCGGGAGCGCCGCCGCGCCCCCGGCCCCGACCTCGTCTCCGCCCTCATCGCCGTCCACGACACGGAAGGCAACACCGGCGACGACGCCATCTCCACCACCCACGCCACCAC
>NZ_JBJHPC010001187.1:0-615 GCF_045257485.1 Streptomyces sp. YS-3
GTGATCGACAGCGCAAGGGTTCGATCGGCCGGCCGGGCCGGACGGAGCCGCGACGGGGACGCCGTGCGGGCGAAGGGCGCGCACGGCAGGCGGGACGGGGGAGTGGTGGGGATGAACGACACGCTGGTGACGCTGGTGGGGAACGCCGCGACGCGGGTGGAGTACCGGGAGACGGCGACGGGCGGGGTGGCCCGGTTCCGGCTCGCGGTGACGCCGCGCCGGTTCGACCGGCAGAAGAACGCCTGGGTGGACGGCCACTCCAGTTTCTACACGGTCTGGGCCTGGCGGACGCTGGGTCTGAACCTGGCGAGTTCGGTCGCCGTGGGCGAACCGCTGGTGGTGCACGGCAGGTTGCGGGTGCGCGACGAGGACCTGGACGGACAGCGCCGGTTCTCGGCGGATGTCGAGGCGATCGCGGTGGGCCACGATCTGACGCGGGGGACCTCCGCGTTCCGGCGGGTGGTGAAGGCGGACCCGGCGCTGACCGAGCCGCCCAAGGACCCTGCGGGAGAACCTGGTTCGGCGGATGCGGGAGTACGGAAACCGGTCCTGCAACCGGTTTCGGAGCCCTCTCCGGCGTGGACGGGAACGGGCGGTGCGGGCGTGGTAGCTGGG
>NZ_JBJHPC010001188.1:0-612 GCF_045257485.1 Streptomyces sp. YS-3
TACCACCTCCGGCCGCCGCCGCGCCGGGACAGCCGCCCGGCGTGACGACGCGCGGCCTGCTCACCCTGCCGCCTTTCTACAGCCCTCCGATGACGGCTCCGGGCCCCCTCGCGCCGGAAGGGACTCCCGCGGCACCGCTCTTCGGAGAGGCCGCCACGGGGACCGTGCCCGCCCCACCGGGCGGCGGAACCGGCGGCGCCGCAGCCGTGCCGCCGGGAGGTGTCGCCGGTACGGGGCCCGTGCCGCCGGGCGGCGTCGCACCTGTGCCGCCGGGTGGCGCCGCTGGTGTCACGCCGCCCCTGCCACCTGGCGCCGCACCCGTGCCACCTGGTGCTGCCGCACCCGTGCCGCCGGGCGGCGTCGCACCCGTACCACCTGGCGGTGTCGCCGGTGTCGCTCCCGTTCCACCCGGCGTTGCCGGGCCCGTGCCCCCGGGTGGCGTCGCCGGTACGGGGCCCGTGCCACCGACCGGCGGGACGGGAGGTGTGCCGCCGGCGGCGCCGGGAGGTGGGACGGCCGGTGTCGCGCCCGCGCCCCCGGGCGGCGGGACCGCAGGCGTGGCGCCCGGGGGCCCGGGTGGCGGAACCGGCGGTGTCACACCCCCGCGACCCC
>NZ_JBJHPC010001189.1:0-611 GCF_045257485.1 Streptomyces sp. YS-3
CCAGTCGTCCTCAGCGTCCTCGCTGTGTTGTTGCCTACCCGCCACAAGGGCCGGCAGGACTTTTCAAAGGAACCTCCAACCCACCATCACTGGCAGGCCGGGGTTGTCAATCTGGCGTTGACTTTTGGCACGCTGTTGAGTTCTCAAGGTACGGACGCTTCCTTCGTTCCCGTTTCCGGGCCCTCCGGGCGCTTCCTTCGTTTCCGACTCTATCAGACCGTTTCCGGCTCGATTTCCTCGGTGCTTTCCGGCCTTTCGGCCTTCCGGCCGTTCCGACTCTATCAGATCCTTTCGGGCCTGATTTCGGTCTCCCGGGTCAAGTCGGTTTGTCTTCCCGGCTGTTCGGCCGTTCCGACGAGTGAGACTTTAGCGGAATCCCGGCCCCCGATGCCAATCGGGGCTGCGTCCTTATCGAACGCGGATTCCTCATTTCGCAAAAGCGCACGAAAAACGAGACGGCGATGCTCGCCGTTCGGATCGAGTGGTTGGTGCGGAATGGCTGTCCGGGGACCGACCGGAGTCGGCGCTCACGTCGGACAACTCGGAGAACACTACGTACGGGCCAAGTACGTGTCAACCCCGGCCCGGGGGCTGTACGGGTGGTCCTGGGT
>NZ_JBJHPC010001190.1:0-609 GCF_045257485.1 Streptomyces sp. YS-3
CCCCCCCACCCCCGGAAACAGAAAGGTGACCCAGATCACCAGGGGGTGGCTTTCACGGGGTCGGGCGGCTTGATACAAATTGGGCCGCGTTCCCGTGTCCGACAACACCGGGCGCGTCCCCCCTCCTTGAACGTTCTCCCCACCTTCTGCCCGTTCGGGCACCGCTCCCTGGAACGCCCATGTCCGCACGCCCTCGTGCCTCCTGGCCTCTGGTCGCCGTCTTCACGGCCGGCTATCTGGCCGCCTATCTGCTCCCGACCGTCGTCGGCCGCCTCTCGTCGGGCCTCGGCCTGCCGCCCACCCGGGCCGGACTCATCGGCTCCGCCCTGCTGTTGAGCTCCGCGTCCGCGGGCTTCGCGCTGGCGGCGCGGGTGGAGCGGTACGGGGAGCGACGGCTCGCCCGGCTGGGCCTGCTGCTCGCGCTTGCGGGTTACGGCGCCGCCAGCGCGAAGCCCGCGGACGCGGAGCTCAACAGCAGGGCGGAGCCGATGAGTCCGGCCCGGGTGGGCGGCAGGCCGAGGCCCGACGAGAGGCGGCCGACGACGGTCGGGAGCAGATAGGCGGCCAGATAGCCGGCCGTGAAGACGGCGACCAGAGGCCAGGAGGCAC
>NZ_JBJHPC010000120.1:0-14809 GCF_045257485.1 Streptomyces sp. YS-3
GGCGAGGGGGAGGCGCCCGGCTTGGGGTCGACCCGGCCGCCGTGGCCGCCGTGGGTGTCGTCCTCGGGCCAGACCAGCACCGTGAGCACCAGGGCGGCCACGGCCGCCACGGCGACACGGGCGACCAGGGCGCCCCGGCTCATCCGGGCCGTCCGCTCACCCCGGGCGCCGTCGGCGCCGCCGGCACTCCTGGACTGCGACATCATTCAGAATCCTCCCATACGGGAACAAGCACGGCGAAGGCACGGCGGAAAACCCGGGAGTCGTCCACTATGCGCAGTGCACCCCTCACGTCCGGGTGAAATTCGCGCAACCGTCGGGCGCCCTCCACCCCGCGTCGATAGCGTGGCGGCACTCCCACCCCTCCTTCACCTCCCGCCTCTCCGCTTGTCTGCGCTTGTCTGCGCTTGCCCTTGGTATCGCTGTCTCCCACCGGCCCGCCCGAAGCCCTGGCCGGCCGCGTTCGCCGTCCGTTTCGAGGAGCCCCACGCTGTCCAGCGAATCCCACGCCGGCCCCCGGAAGCGACCGCCGCCACTCCATCACACTCCCCGCTCCCCGGGCCGCCCGGCCATACCGGGCCAGCTCCCCGCCAACCCCCTCATTCCGGGCCCGTACGGGCCGGCCGGTGAGTCCGCCGGTGCGCCGGACCGCGTACCGGCCGGGGACGGTCTTGCGCGGTTCAACCGGGCCCCGGCGCCGGTGGCCGAGGCCGTGCTGCTCGACTGCTGTGCCAGCCGCCGCTGGGCCCAGCGGGTGGCCGCCCACCGCCCCTACCCGGATCTGGACGCGCTGCTCGCTGCGGTCGACGAGGCCGGCTACGACCTCTCCCCCGACGACCTCACCGAGGCGCTGGCCCAGGAGCGCTCGCCGGGGCTCGCCGCCACGGCCCCGCGGTCGGCCCACACCGCGCTGCGGGCGGCGCACGCCGCGTACGAGAGCCGGTTCGGGCACGCCTTCGTGATCTGCCTGGAGGGACGGCGACCCACCGAACACCTGAACGAGTTGCTCGGGGGCATCCGGGTGCGGATGACCAACGAGCGGGACGAGGAGCGGGCCATCGCCGCCGACGAGCTGCGCCGACTCGCCCGCGCCCGGATCACCCATCTCCTGACCAACCACCTGGAACCGGACACCGCGGGCGCGCCCCGCTGAACCCGCCCCCACCACCGGCCCCGTGACGGCTCCTCCGGGCCGCTCCCTAGCCCGTCCGTGGCTGATTGATTGCCTGTTTGATCACACCTGAGGACCCCGCGCGAACGAACCGACATCTCGTCGCTACGATGACCGGGGCCGGTGGACCGTACCCGGCCGGGTCAGACCGACAGTCAAGCCGGCCGGCCCTAGTCCCCGCTCCCGGAGGGTTTTTCCGTGCCGGCTGGAACGCTGTACCGCGGCCGGGAAGGTATGTGGTCGTGGGTGGCTCATCGAGTCACCGGTGTCCTCATTTTCTTCTTCCTGTTCGTCCATGTCCTCGACACCGCTCTCGTGCGTGTCTCCCCCGAGGACTACGACAAGGTCGTCGCTACCTACAAGACGCCGATCGTGGCGCTTCTGGAGTACGGCCTCGTCGCCGCCATCCTCTTCCACGCGCTCAACGGTCTCCGCATCATCGCGGTCGACTTCTGGGCCAAGGGCCCCCGCTACCAGAAGCAGATGCTGTGGTCCGTGGTGATCATCTGGCTCATTCTGATGGTCGGCGCGCTGTACCCGGTGCTCGGCCACGCCACCCGTGAACTGTTCGGGAGCTGAGGACTGACATGTCTGCCGAAACCACTTCCGCGATCGGCGACGTCGAGGCCGCCGGCCTGTACGACGCCGACAACCCCGCGCCGTTCATCGAGGCCCCGCGCAAGCGGACCAAGAAGACGCCGAAGTCGACCCGTACCAACTTCGAGCTGTACGGCTGGCTGTTCATGCGGCTGTCCGGCGTCGTCCTGGTGGTCCTCGTCGTCACCCACCTGTGCATCCAGCTGGTGCTCGACGGCGGCGTCTCCAAGATCGGCTTCGCCTTCGTGGCGGGCCGCTGGGCCAACCCGTTCTGGCAGGTCTGGGACCTGGCCATGCTGTGGCTGGCGATGCTGCACGGCGCCAACGGCCTGCGCACGGTCATCAACGACTACGCGCAGCGGGACAACACCCGCTTCTGGCTGAAGATGCTGCTCTACACCGCCACGGTGTTCACCGTCCTGCTGGGCACGCTGGTGATCTTCACCTT
Source organism: Streptomyces sp. YS-3 (assembly GCF_045257485.1). NCBI lineage: Bacteria > Bacillati > Actinomycetota > Actinomycetes > Kitasatosporales > Streptomycetaceae > Streptomyces > Streptomyces sp. YS-3. Next base: position 2,217 of record NZ_JBJHPC010000120.1, read on the forward strand.
CGACCCGAACATCCGCTAGGCCACGGGCTGAGGGACTGAGGAATTTCTGATGAAGATCCACAAGTACGACACCGTCATCGTCGGCGCCGGCGGCGCCGGTATGCGCGCCGCCATCGAGGCGACGAAGCGCAGCCGCACCGCGGTGCTGACCAAGCTCTACCCCACCCGGTCCCACACGGGCGCGGCGCAGGGCGGCATGGCCGCCGCGCTCGCCAACGTGGAGGAGGACAACTGGGAGTGGCACACCTTCGACACGGTCAAGGGCGGTGACTACCTGGTCGACCAGGACGCCGCCGAGATCCTGGCGAAGGAGGCCATCGACGCCGTCCTCGACCTGGAGAAGATGGGCCTGCCGTTCAACCGGACCCCGGACGGCACCATCGACCAGCGCCGCTTCGGCGGCCACTCGCGCAACCACGGCGAGGCCCCGGTGCGCCGGTCCTGCTACGCCGCGGACCGCACCGGCCACATGATCCTCCAGACGCTGTACCAGAACTGCGTCAAGGAGGGCGTGGAGTTCTTCAACGAGTTCTACGTGCTCGACCAGCTCATCACCGAGGTCGACGGCGTCAAGACGTCCGCCGGTGTGGTGGCGTACGAGCTCGCGACCGGCGAGATCCACGTCTTCCAGGCGAAGTCCGTGATCTACGCGTCCGGCGGCACCGGCAAGTTCTTCAAGGTGACCTCCAACGCGCACACCCTGACCGGTGACGGCCAGGCCGCCTGCTACCGCCGGGGCCTGCCGCTGGAGGACATGGAGTTCTTCCAGTTCCACCCGACGGGCATCTGGCGCATGGGCATCCTGCTGACGGAGGGCGCCCGCGGTGAGGGCGGCATCCTCCGCAACAAGGACGGCGAGCGCTTCATGGAGAAGTACGCGCCGGTCATGAAGGACCTCGCGTCCCGTGACGTCGTCTCGCGCTCCATCTACACCGAGATCCGTGAGGGCCGCGGCTGCGGTCCCGAGGGCGACCACGTCTACCTCGACCTCACGCACCTCCCGCCGGAGCAGCTGGACGCCAAGCTGCCCGACATCACGGAGTTCGCCCGTACGTACCTCGGTATCGAGCCCTACACGGACCCGATCCCGATCCAGCCCACCGCGCACTACGCCATGGGCGGCATCCCCACCAACGTCCAGGGTGAGGTCCTCGCGGACAACACCACGGTCGTCCCGGGTCTGTACGCGGCCGGCGAGGTCGCCTGTGTGTCGGTGCACGGCGCCAACCGGCTGGGCACCAACTCGCTCCTGGACATCAACGTGTTCGGCAAGCGCGCGGGCATCGCGGCGGCGGAGTACTCGGCGAAGGCCGACTTCGTCGAGCTGCCGGCCAACCCGGCGGAGCTGGTGGAGACGCAGGTCAAGAACCTGCTGTCGTCGACCGGCACCGAGCGGGTGTCGGTGATCCGCAAGGAGCTCCAGGAGACCATGGACGCCAACGTCATGGTCTTCCGCACCGAGCAGACGATCAAGACGGCCGTGGAGAAGATCGCGGAGCTCCGCGAGCGCTACCAGAACGTCTCGGTCCAGGACAAGGGCAAGCGGTTCAACACCGACCTCCTTGAGGCCATCGAGCTGGGCAACCTGCTCGACCTGGCCGAGGTGATGGCCGTCTCCGCCCTGGCGCGCAAGGAGTCCCGCGGCGGTCACTACCGCGAGGACTACCCCAACCGCGACGACGTCAACTTCATGCGCCACACCATGGCGTACCGCGAGGTCGCGGACGGCGGCAAGGACTCGATCCGACTCGACTACAAGCCCGTCGTCCAGACCCGCTACCAGCCGATGGAGCGTAAGTACTGATGGCAACCCCTACCCTCGACAAGGCCGACAAGGCAGGCGCGCCGGAGCCCGGCTTCGGTGACTCGCCGTACATCACGGTCACCTTCCGGATCCGCCGGTTCAACCCGGAGGTCTCGGCCGAGGCGACGTGGCAGGACTTCCAGCTGGAGATCGACCCGAAGGAGCGTGTGCTCGACGGTCTCCACAAGATCAAGTGGGATCTGGACGGCTCGCTCACCTTCCGCCGCTCCTGCGCCCACGGCATCTGCGGCTCCGACGCGATGCGGATCAACGGCAAGAACCGCCTCGCGTGCAAGACGCTGATCAAGGACATCAACCCGGAGAAGCCGATCACGGTCGAGCCCATCAAGGGCCTCACGGTCCTGAAGGACCTGGTCGTGGACATGGAGCCGTTCTTCCAGGCGTACCGCGACGTGATGCCCTTCCTCATCACGAAGGACACCAACGAGCCGACCCGCGAGCGGCTGCAGTCGGCCGAGGACCGCGAGCGCTTCGACGACACGACGAAGTGCATCCTGTGCGCCGCGTGCACGTCCTCGTGCCCGGTGTTCTGGAACGACGGCCAGTACTTCGGCCCGGCGGCGATCGTCAACGCGCACCGCTTCATCTTCGACTCGCGTGACGAGGCCGGCGAGCAGCGCCTGGAGATCCTGAACGACAAGGACGGCGTGTGGCGCTGCCGCACCACGTTCAACTGCACGGACGCGTGCCCGCGCGGCATCGAGGTCACCAAGGCGATCCAGGAAGTGAAGCGCGCACTGATCACGCGCCGCTTCTGAGCACCTGAGCCGTACGCGTCCGAGGCCCCGCCCCCCGTTTTCGGGAGGCGGGGCCTCGGCCGTGCCGGGCGCGGGGCTCAGCGCCCCTCGGCGAGCACCATGATCCGCCGCAGCATGTCGTTGAGCAGCTCCCGCTCACCGGGCGACAGCGCCCCCAGCACCCGGGACTCCTCGTCCCCCAGCATGTCCATCGCGCCCTGCCACACCGCCCGGCCGGAGTCGGTCAGCTCGACGTGGACCCGCCGCCGGTCCGTGGTGGAGGGCGTCCGGCGGACGAAGCCGCGCCGCTCCAGCGCGTCGAGGCGCCCGGTGACGGAGGCGGGCGCGAGGTCCAGGTCCATGGCGAGCTGCGACGGCGTCGCCGTCCCGCCGCGCCCGGCCAGTTTGTGGAGTGTGTCGAACTCCGGCCGGTCGAGCGCGAAGTCGGCCAGCGACCGCTCCCGTACCCGCCGCAGATGGCTGGAGAGCATCTTCATCCGGGTCACCGCGCCCTCGACCACCGGGTCGAGTCCCGGCAGCACGGGCAGCCACCGCTCCACGTGCCCGTCGGTCCAGTCCCGCTTCTCCCCGGCTCCGTCGTCTGCGTGCTCCATGCCCTGATCGTACGTACGCGGCCGGACATCCGGCTGCCACTCCTTCGGTTCCATATATTTCGTTGACGAATTATTAGTTTCCGAAATACATTTTCGGCATGATCCCGCCACCTCCGCCCCATCCCCTGCGCACGCGCGCGTTCCGGCTGCTCTTCATCGGCCGCTCCCTGTCCCTGCTGGGCGACGCCGTGATCCCGGCGTCGCTCGCCCTCGCCGTCTATCTGGCGACCGGCTCCACCGCCGACCTCGCGCTGGTGCTCGGCTGCTCGATGGTCCCCCGGCTGCTGCTCCTGCCGGTCGGCGGTGTGATCGGCGACCGCCTCAACGCCCGGACCGTCGCGCTCGCCACCGACCTCGTCCGCTGCGCCACCCAGCTCTTCGTGGGCGTCGAACTGCTCGGCGGCGAGCCCCGGCTGTGGCAGATCGCGCTCGCGGAGGCGATCGGCGGCGCCGCCTCCGCGTTCGCGATGCCCGTCCTGGCACCGCTGCTCACCGGGACGGTCGGGGAGGGCGGCCTCGGCCGCGCCAACGCCCTGATGGGGGTGGTCTCCAGCGCCACCCGGGTGGGCGGCCCGGCGCTCGCGGGCGCGCTCATCCTCACCATCGGCCCCGGCTGGGCCTTCGTCCTGGACTCGGCGTCCTTCGCCCTCAGCGCGGCCCTGCTGAGCGCGATCCGGGTCCGGCACGTGCCGCTCGCCCGGAGCTCGCTCACCGCCGACCTCAAGGAGGGCTGGAGCGAGGTGCGCTCGCGGGACTGGTACTGGACCAGCCTGTTCGCCCACTCCGCCTGGAACGGCGCCGCCGCCGTCCTGATGACGCTCGGACCGGCCATCGCCTTCGAGGAGTTCGACGGCAGGACGTTCTGGCTGGCCTTCCTCCAGACCGGCGCGGTGGGCCTGCTGCTCGGCTCGCTGGCCGCCGGGCGGGCCCGGCCGCGGCGGCCCGTCCTCACCGCCAACCTGGGCCTGGCCACCTACGCCCTGCCGCTCACCCTGCTCGCACTCTCCGCCCCCGCGCCGCTCGTCATCGCCGCGTACGGCATCGCCCAGGCCGGCCTCGGCTTTCTGTCACCGGTCTGGGAGACGGTCGTGCAGTCGGCCGTACCGGCCCATGTGCTGGCCCGGGTCACCTCGTACGACTGGCTGCTCTCGCTCGCGGCGATGCCCCTGGGGTACGCGCTCGCGCCCCTGGCCGCCGACGCCTGGGGTCCCGGGGTGCCGCTGCTGGCGGCGGCCGTCGTGGTGGGCGGCGCCTGTCTGGCGACGGCCGCGGTGCCGGGGGTGCGCCGGTTCGGACGCCCCGCCCCGGCCGCGCCCGTCCCCGACCGGCCGACCTGCGACAGCGGCTCTCCCGTGGCCGATTAGGCTCATGCCGTGCCAGCAGAGAACGCGCGCGTGCCCGCCGAGTCCGAGCTCCCCCCGAGCAGGTCCGAGCCCGCCAAGGGCGAGCAGACCCGCACCCTGATCCTGGAGACCGCCATGCGGCTGTTCCAGGAGCTCGGGTACGACCGGACCACGATGCGGGCCATCGCCAAGGAGGCCGGGGTCTCCGTCGGCAACGCGTACTACTACTTCGCCGGCAAGGAGCACCTGATCCAGGGCTTCTACGACCGGATCGCCGCCGAACACCAGGCGGCGGTACGGGAGGTGCTGGACCGCGAGACCGATCTGGAGGCGCGGCTCGCCGGAGTGCTGAGCGCCTGGCTGGACATCGCGGCCCCGTACCACGAGTTCGCCGCGCAGTTCTTCAAGAACGCGGCGGACCCCGACAGCCCGCTCAGCCCGTTCTCACCGGAGTCCGAGCACGCCCGACAGGCCGCGATCGACGTGCACCGCGAGGTGCTGGCGGGGACCAGGTCCAAGGTCCCCGCCGAACTCGCCGACGTCCTGCCCGAGTTGATGTGGCTCTCCCAGATGGGCCTGGTCCTGTACTGGGTGTTCGACCGCTCCGAGGGCCGCGAGCGCAGCTACCGGCTCGCGGCGCGCGGCGCCCGGCTCACCACGCGCGGGGTCGCGCTCGCCCGCTTCCGGGTGCTGCGCCCCCTCGTCCACGAGGTCCACGAACTGTTCACGGACTTCCTGCCGGGCATGGCCCAGGCGGCGACGGCCCGCAGGAAGTCCTGAGCCGGCCGGCCCGGATCCGGCTCAGATCCAGCTCAGCTCCCACAGCCGCCACACACCGGTTCCGTCCGACAGGTACTGCAGCCCGCCGACGCTGCGGCTGCTCACCACATAGTCCTTGCCCTGCCACAGCGGGATCAGCGGCACGTCCTCGGCGATCTTGTCCTGGAGCGCCTTGAAGTCGTCTGCGGTGCGGCCCCGGTCGCTGTACTGCTGGGTGCGCTGGATGATGCCGTCGACGTCCTTGTCCGAGTACCCGGTGTGCAGGCTGTTCCCGGTGCCGACCAGCGGCTGGCTGAAGTTGTCCGGGTCGGGGAAGTCCGCGACCCAGCCCGCGGTGTACGCGTCGTAGACCCCGGCCGCGTAGTTCTTCTGCATCTTCGTCCAGTCGGCCTCGGCCAGCAGGTCGACCTCGAACAGCCCGCCCTTCTCCAGCTGCGCCTTGAGCAGCTCCGCCTCGGCGCCGTTGGCGGCGAGCTTGCGGTAGGCGAGGGTGAACTTCACGGGGGTGCGCACGTCCACCGACTTCAGCAGGGACTTCGCCCTGCCCACGTCCACCCTGGGATAGGCGTCGAAGAAGGCCGTGCTGTGGCCGGTGAAGCCCTGCGGGATCAGCGAGAACAGCGGCTCGACCGTGCCGTCGTAGACCCCGGCGGCCAGCGCCGGCCGGTCGATCAGCGCGGCCAGCGCCTGGCGGACCTTGGTCTTGGCCAGCGGATGGCCGGGCCGGACGTTGATGTTCAGATTGCGGGTCTCGGCCCCGGGCGTCTCGCTGATGCGGATGTCCGGGTCGCCCGGCGACAGCTTGGCGAGCACCTTGGGCGGCATCTGCCGGTGCGCGACCTCGACCTGCCCGTCCTTCCACGCCTGGTTGAGCTGGTCGGCCTCGGCGTAGTAACGCACCTGGATCGGCAGGCCCTTCTTGCCGACCGCCCCCCGGTAGTCGGGGTTGGGCTCCAGCGTCGCGCTCTGGCCCTGCTTGTACGCCTTGAGCAGGTACGGGCCGGAGCCGACCACGCCGTCGCCCTTGCGCAGCGACTTCTCCGGGTACGCCTCCCGGTCCACGATCGACCCGGCACCGGTCGCGAGCTTGGACGGGAAGGTCGCGTCCTTGGTCTTCAGATTGAAGGTGACGGTGTCGCCCTCGGCCTGGACCGAGCCGAGGGAGGAGAGCAGCGAGGCCGGGCCCACATCGCTCTTGATCTTCATCACCCGGTCGAAGGAGAACTTGACGTCGGCCCCGGTGAGCCTGCGTCCGGACGAGAAGGTCAGCCCGTCGCGCAGCTCGCACTGGTACGTCATCAGCTTCAGCCCGATGAACCGGCAGCTGCGCGCCGCGTCCGGCACCGGGACCGCCGAGCCCGGCTTGAAGGTGAGCAGGGTCTGGTAGACGTTGCTGTAGAGCGCCCAGGAGCCGGCGTCATAGGCGCCGGCCGGGTCCAGTGACGTGATCGCGTCCGTCGTCCCGACCGTGATCGGGTCCTTCTTCTTCCCGTCGGACGGCAGTAGTTGCCATCCCCCCACCCCGACGACCACCAGTACCGCACAAATCGCCAGAATCCGCATACGGATCGACCGCATCGCCGTGCTCTCCTCGCAACGCCCCACCCTTCAGGGCGTGCCGAACCCCCTCGCGCACCCCTGTGATGGCGCTCACCCAATCACACGGGTTTCACATTCGGAAGAGGAAATCTTCACTACACAGCTACTCGTTAGCCGCGCGTGACAAGGGGACTCGCGCTAGTCGTTAGCGGTCCGTGACCCGGCGGCCGGGGCCGCGGAGGCGGCCTGCGCGCGCAGATGGCGTACGGAACGGAACCCGATGAGGCCGACACCCGTCCCCAGGAGAAAGGACACGACGGCGAGGGTGAGGTGCACCCAGAAGTACGCCGTCGGGTCGCCCGCGTCGTCGAAGGCCAGCCCGCTGCCGTCCTTCCACAGGTTCTTGACGAAAGTGATCCAGATGATCCAGCTCCACACTCCGAACGCGAGCAGGAACCAGGAGACGCGGCTGCTGAGCTTCATGGAATCAGTATCTCCGGGGCGAAGCGGGCACAGCCGGGCGGGTGGCGGCTCCCGGCGGGTCACCCCCGCGGTGTTCGGATCGACACCTTCGGCCTGTACGTTCTCGTCCGTGTCTGCTGTGAAGAAGCCCGCCAGGATCGCGCTGGCGATCGCGGTCGCCGCGCTGCTGCCCGCGCTCGCCGCCGCGCCCGCGTCGGCGCTGCCCAACGACGACAAACCCGGCACGCAGGGCCAGCCCGGCAAGACCCGCAGGGACCCCGACCCGCCGCCCGCCGCCATGTCGACCGTCGGCGGCGCGCTGCTCGGACAGCCCGGCACCCAGGTGAAGCTGGGCCCCGGCGCGCCGGTGCTGCCGATGGAGGTCTCGGGCCGCTCCTGGATCGTGGCGGACGCGGAGAACGGCCAGGTGCTCGCCTCGCACAACGCGCACTGGCGACTGCCTCCGGCCTCCACCCTGAAGATGCTCTTCGCGGACACCGTGCTGCCCAAGTTCCCCAGGACCGACGTGCACACCGTCACCCCCGCGGACCTGGAGGGCGTCGGCGAGGGCAGCAGCATCGTGCCCATCCACGAGAACCTGCCGTACACCGTGCACGACCTGTGGCTCGGTGTCTTCCTGCGCTCCGGCAACGACGCCGTGCACGTCCTGTCGTCGATGAACGGCGGGGTGCCCAAGACCGTCCAGGACATGCAGGCGCACGCCCAGGACCTCCAGGCGCTCGACACCCATGTGGTCTCGCCGGACGGCTACGACGCCCCCGGGCAGGTCTCCAGCGCCTACGACCTCACCCTGTTCGCCCGCTCGGGCCTGCAGAAGAAGGACTTCCGCGACTACTGCTCCACCGCCTCCGCCAAGTTCCCCGGCGCCGAGGGCAAGAACCACGAGCGCGACTACTTCGAGATCCAGAACACCAACCGGCTGCTCGTCGGCGAGCGGGGCCTGGACCCGTACAAGGGCATCGCCGGCGTCAAGAACGGCAACACCACCAACGCGGGCGCCACCTTCACCGGCGTCGCCGAGCGCGGCGGCCGGGTGCTGCTCGTCACCGTGATGAACCCGGACTCCTCCGAGGGCCAGGCCGTCTACAAGGAGGCCGCCCGCCTGCTGGACTGGGGCTTCGCGGCGGCCGGCAAGGTCACCCCGGTGGGCGAGCTCGTGCCGCCCAGGTCGGCGCTCCCGGCCACCACCCCGCAGGGCTCGCAGCCGCCGTCGAGCGCCGCCGCCCAGGACCCCGCGAAGGCGGCGGTCACCGCCCGCAAGGGGCCCGGCTCCGGTGGCGTCGCCACCGCGTTCGGCATCGCGGCCGGCGCCCTGCTGGTGGTCGCCGCCGGGGTGTTCCTGCTCAACCGGCGCTGGCCTCTTCCGGAGCTGGTGCGTCGCAAGCGGTGAGGCAGGGGTCGTCCTCCTTGGCCGGGGTGGCCGTCCAGGCCGCGCAGAACAGCAGCAGCTTCGCGGTGAGGTTGATCCACAGCAGCAGCGCGATGGGCACCCCGAACGCCCCGTACATGCTCTTGGCGGCGACCCCCTGCATATAGCCGCCGAGCAGCACCTTCAGCAGCTCGAACCCCACCGCGCCGATGACGCCCGCGGTCAGCAGGTGGCGGCGCGGCGGGGAGACCCCGGGCAGCAGGGTCAGTACGTACATCAGGACCAGGAAGTCGGCGGCGGCGGCCACCGCGATCGCCACGATCCCCAGGAAGACCCGGCCGACGCCGTTGTGCTCCAGGCCCAGCTGGGCGGCGGCCCAGCCCACGGCCGTCGAACCGATCGAGGACGCGGCGAACGAGGCGAGCCCGGCGCCGCCGAGACCGACCAGCACCCCGCCGTCCTTGAGCTTGCGCAGGAACGGGTTCTCCTCCTCGTCGTCCCGGTCCCACACCACCCGCAGACAGCCGCGCATCTGGCCGATCCAGCCGATGCCGGTGAACAGCAGCAGGGCGCCCGCGACCACGCCGACCGTGCCCGCGTTGCGGGTCAGGTCCTGGAGGTCGAGCTGGTCGGAGATGCCGGGGACCTGCTCGGCGAGGGTGTTCTGGAGCTTCTCCACCCGGCCCGGGGTCAGCACGGCGGCGGCCACGGCCGCGCTCACGGTGAGCAGCGGGAAGAGCGCGAGGAAGCTGATGAAGGTGATCGCGGCGGCGAGCCGGGACCAGCGCACCCGGTCGAGCCGCTCGTACGACCGCCACGCGTGCGTCCGCATCAGCCGGGTGACCCACGGCCCGACGACGGGAAGGTTCTTCAGCCAGTCCATGACGTGCGAGTACCCTCCTCAGCCCGGAAGACAAGCGTCCGGGTCCCCCAGAAGCGCAGGCAGGTGGCGAGTGCCATGCCGAACACGGCACCCGAGAGCGTGTCGGCGCGCGGCGAGGTGAGGCCGAGGCCGTAGTGGGTGACGGTCAGACAGAGCAACTGCACCAGCGCGCCCGCGATGTTCACCGCGAAGAACACGGCGTACTCGCGTCCCCCGGCCCGGCTGCCCCGGTAGGTCCCGAAGGCGTTGCCGAGGTACGCGACGGTGCACCCCGCCACGAAGGACAGGCACTTGGCGGCCACCGGGTCCCACCCGAGCCCCGACCGCAGCCACACGAACAGGCCGAGGTCGACGGCGTACGCGCAGCTCCCGGTCAGCGCGAAACCGGCCAGCTCGGCCCGGCGCACCCTCACAGATCCGACACCGCCAGCCCGTACAGCGCGATCCACACCAGCGCGATGACCACCAGCGCCCGGTCGCGCAGCACCACGTCCTCGGGGGCGCCCGCGCTCCCCCGGTCGGCGAAGACGGCGTACCGCAGGATCCCGCCGATGAACGGGACCATCGACAGCTGCCGCCACGGCAGCAGCGAGCCGCCCGTCATACCGCCGCTCTCCAGCGCCCACATGCAGTACGCGAGGACCGCGACCCCGGCCGCGAGCTGCCAGACGAACCGCAGATAGCCGGTGGTGTACGCGTCCAGGAGCGCGCGGGTGGCGCCGCCGCGCCCCTCCATCTGGACGGCTTCCGAGTACCGCTTGGCCGCGACCATGAACAGCGCGCCGAAACCGGCGGTGATCAGGAACCAGCGCGAGAGCGGGATGGCGAGCGCGACCCCGCCGATCATGGCCCGCATCAGGAAACCGGCGGTGACCACGACGAGGTCGACGACGAGGACGTGCTTGAGCTTGACGCAGTAGGCGAGCTGCATCGCCACGTACGCGGTGAGCAGGGTCGCCGTCATGGCGTTGCAGGTGAGGGCCGCGCCGAGCGGGGCGAGCAGCGCGAGCAGCCCCCCGGTGGCGTACGCGACGGACACCGGCACCTGTCCGGTGGCCACCGGGCGGCGGCACTTGAGCGGGTGCGCGCGGTCGGCGGCGGCGTCACGGGCGTCGTTGACGAGGTAGACGGCCGAGGCGGCGGCCGTGAACAGCACGAAGATCAGCAGGAGTTGGCGCAGGGTGTGCCGCGAGTCGAGCTGCCCGGCGGCGGCGGGCGCGGCGGCCACCAGCACGTTCTTGATCCACTGCCGGGGGCGCGCGGTCCTGAGCAGGCCGGCGGGCACGCCCAGCGCGCGCCGCCCGGGGTGCCGGGCGACCCGTTCTTCGAGGACGGCGAGGCCGGGGCGGCTCATGAGCCGGCTCCCGGCGCGGGCAGCGGGCGGGCGGGCGGACGCGTCCGGGCCGGTGGTGGGCTGCTCGCGCGGTTCCCCGCACCCCTGGTCGGCCCGGCGCCTTTGGCGCCGAGAGGCGGAGCCCCTGAGGGGCGCGGGGAACTGCGCGGCCGGCCCCCACCGGGCGGCAGGTTGACGCGCAGCCGACGCCGGGGGGCACCCCCGGGAAAGCCCCGGCTCAGCCACCGTGCCCCCAGCCGTGCCGTGGCCCCGCCCAGGAGCGCTCCGGCCAGCACGTCCGAGGGGTAGTGGACGCCGGCGACCAGCCGGGACACACACATCGCGGCGGCGAGCGGCGGCACCAGACGCGCCCCGGCGGGCCGCAGCGCGCCGTAGGCGACGGCCGCCGCGGCGGCCGAGGCGGCGTGCGAGCTGGGGAAGGAGTGCCGCCCGGCGGTGCGCACCAGCGGCTCCCGGGCGGGCAGGAGCGGCCGGGGCCGCCGCACCACCCGCTTCACGCCCATGCTGGCCAGGTGCGCGGCCCCGACCAGCGCGGCCCCGCGCAGCCAGCCCGCGCGCCGCTCCCGGTCGACGGCGGCGGCGAGCGCCCCGCCCGCCAGCCACACCGCCGCGTGCTCCCCGGCGTACGAGAACACGCGGGCGGCCACGGCCACCCGTGGCCGGGCGCCGCAGTCGCGCAGCGCCGCCAGCAGCCGGTGGTCCGCGTCGGAGTACCGCATCTGACACCCCAATCCCGTGAGACGGCCCCACCGATCGGCCGTCAGCCGTACGCGACTCTCCCCGGCGGCGGCGCCGGATGCGCGTCAATGCCGCTTGACACTCACTCAATCACCCATTTCGGTGAGCAACATGCCAAAAAGGGCATAACGCCACACTCGTCGGAGAAGCCCCGCTACGGTCGCTGTCATGCCTGCCGCCCCCGCCCCGACGCCCGTGACCGGCTGGGGCCGCACCGCCCCGACGGCCGCCCGGCTGGTCCGCCCGCGTACGTACGAGGAGGCGGTGGCCGCCGTCCTCGCGGGCGGGGCACGCGGGTCCATCGCCCGGGGCCTGGGCCGGGCGTACGGCGACGCGGCGCAGAACGCTGGGGGCGTCGTCCTGGACATGACCGGCCTCGACCGCATCCGGACCATCGACGCCGAGGCGGGTGTGGTGGTCTGCGAGGCCGGCGTCAGCCTCCACCGCCTGATGGAGGTCCTGCTGCCGCTGGGCTGGTTCGTGCCGGTGACGCCCGGGACCCGGTACGTCACGGTCGGCGGCGCGATCGGCGCGGACATCCACGGCAAGAACCACCACGGCTCGGGCGCCTTCTCCCGCCATGTACGCGCCCTCGACCTCCTCACGGCGGACGGCACGGTCCGCAGGCTCACCCCCTCGGACGAGCTGTTCCACGCGACGGCGGGCGGCATGGGCCTGACGGGGCTGATCCTCACCGCCGAGCTGCGCCTGCACCCGGTGGAGACGTCCCTGATGACGGTGGACACCGAACGGGCGGCGGACCTGGACGACCTGATGGCGCGGCTGACGGCGACGGACCACCGCTACCGCTACTCGGTGGCCTGGATCGACCTGCTGGCCCGGGGCGCGAGGACGGGCCGGGCGGTGCTGACCCGGGGCGATCACGCGCCGCTCGGGGCGCTGCGCGGACGCGCGGGCAGGGCTCCGC
>NZ_JBJHPC010001191.1:0-605 GCF_045257485.1 Streptomyces sp. YS-3
CTGCCGCTCTCCGCCGCCCAGCGGCGCCTGTGGTTCCTCAACCGCCTGGACGGACCCAACCCCGCCTACCACAGCGTGGTCGCCGCCAGCCTTTCCGGCCCCCTCGACACCCACGCGCTCCGCGCCGCGCTGGCCGACCTGGCCGAGCGCCACGAGAGCCTGCGCACCCTCTACCCGGAGAGCGACGGCGAACCGCGCCAGCTGATCCTTGACGGCGCGGCGCCCGAGCTGGAGATCCTCGACGCGGACCGGGCCGACCTCGCCGAGATCACCGCCCGCCCCTTCGACCTCGCCACCGAAGCCCCCGTACGGGCCGTGCTGCTCACAGAAGGACCCGAGCGCCACACCCTCGTCCTCGCCCTCCACCACATCGCCACCGACGGCGAGTCCTGGGGCCCGCTCCTGGGCGACCTCTCCCGCGCCTACCGAGCCCGCACCCGCGGCGAGCGGCCCGACTGGACGCCGCTGCCGGTCCAGTACGCCGACTACACCCTGTGGCACCGGGAACTGCTGCGCGAGCAGGGCGAGGAACAACTCGCCCACTGGCGCACGGCGCTGGCCGGGCTCCCCGAGGAGCTGGCCCTGCCCACCGACCGCCCCCGGCC
>NZ_JBJHPC010001192.1:0-600 GCF_045257485.1 Streptomyces sp. YS-3
CGCGTCACCGTCGCCTTGCCCGGCACCTGGAACAGCTCGCTCCCGGCCCCGTTCACGCAGTCGTCCGACGCCCACACCTTGTCGTCGCCGGAGTCCGTCACCACCAGGACAGCTCCCTTGGGCCCGAGGTCCGCCTTGCAGGTGGAGTCGGCCGTGTTCTCGACGGAGATGACGACCTGCGGCTTCTCCCCGGGCGCGTACGTGTTCTTCAGGCTGTGGACCGTCAGCTTCAGCTGCCCGGGCGCGCAGACCGGCAGCGAGGACCCGGCGGGCACCTGGCGTGCCGTACCACCGCCACCACCGCCGCTGCCCGAGGAGCCGCCGCCCACGGCGCCCGCGCCGCCCACCGAGCCCGTCACCGTCGCCTTGCCCGGCACCTGGAACAGCTCGCTCCCGGCCCCGTTCACGCAGTCGTCCGACGCCCACACCTTGTCGTCGCCGGAGTCCGTCACCACCAGGACAGCTCCCTTGGGCCCGAGGTCCGCCTTGCAGGTGGAGTCGGCCGTGTTCTCGACGGAGATGACGACCTGCGGCTTCTCCCCGGGCGCGTACGTGTTCTTCAGGCTGTGGACTCAGCTTCACAGCTGCCCGGGCGCGCAG
>NZ_JBJHPC010001193.1:0-595 GCF_045257485.1 Streptomyces sp. YS-3
GCCCCGCCCCTTCCCGAAAGCCCTCTGGCGGGCGGCCGGGGCTCGGGCTGAGGGCCGGGAACTTCCCCGCGGGCCGGTGGGGGTTGCTCGCGCAGTTCCCCGCGCCCCTGGGCACTCAGGGGCGCGGGGAACTGCGCGAGCAAGCCTCCACGGTCCGCAGACAAAGAAGGGCAGGGGCGCAGCCTTTCCGCGCCTGCTCTCAGTCCTTCGCCAGGGCGAACGGGGCCCGGGCCACCGGCAGGCCCGTCGCCTGGACCTCGAACAGGTACGTGCCGGGGGAAGCCGCACCCGGCGGCGGCGTCGCACACCGCGCCGCGCTCCGCGTCCGGTCCCAGGCCACCACCCGCGTCACCGTCGCCTTGCCCGGCACCTGGAACAGCTCGCTCCCGGCCCCGTTCACGCAGTCGTCCGACGCCCACACCTTGTCGTCGCCGGAGTCCGTCACCACCAGGACAGCTCCCTTGGGCCCGAGGTCCGCCTTGCAGGTGGAGTCGGCCGTGTTCTCGACGGAGATGACGACCTGCGGCTTCTCCCCGGGCGCGTACGTGTTCTTCAGGCTGTGGACCGTCAGCTTCAGCTGCCCGGGCGCGCAGAC
>NZ_JBJHPC010001194.1:0-592 GCF_045257485.1 Streptomyces sp. YS-3
CCCACAGGCTCCCCGCCCACCCCAGGGTGGAGACGGCGGGACGGTATCTGCCCGGCACCCAGGGCATGGACGTGGGCGGCGACTGGTACGACGTGGTCGAGGCCGGGGACGGTCTGGCCCTGGTCATCGGCGACGTCCAGGGACACGGGGTGCAGGCCGCGGCCACCATGGGCCAACTGCGCAGCGCGGTGCGGGCGTTCGCGCTCGGCGGGCATCCGCCCGAGGAGGTCATGAGCGGCACCAACCGGCTGCTCATCGACCTCGACCCGGGCCAGTTCGCCAGCTGCTGCTACATCAGGCTGGACCCGCTCACCGGCGAGGCGCGGGCSGCCCGCGCCGGGCATCCGCAGCCGCTGCTGCGCCACCCCGACGGCCGGGCCGAGGTCCTGGACCTGCCCGGTGGTGTGGTGCTCGGGGTGGCGCCGGACGCCGTGTACCCGGTGACGGACCTGCGGCTGGAGCAGGGCGCGGTGCTCGCCCTGTACACCGACGGGCTGGTGGAGCGGCCGGGTACCGACATCGACGAGGGCGTCGAGCGGCTGCGCGCCTCCCTGTCCCGCGCCGCCACCCCCATCCGGCGCACCGGCCCGTC
>NZ_JBJHPC010001195.1:0-591 GCF_045257485.1 Streptomyces sp. YS-3
GGCCAGGGCGGCGGCGGGCGGGGCGGTGACGGCCACGGCCACCGCGCACGGGTCCGCCCCGGCCGAGCCGGGCCCGCCCGGCCCCACGGTGACCGTCACGCGCTCCGGCGAGCCGTCCCCGCTCGGGACCGCGCCCGCCGGATACCGCCACGTCCGCGACCCGGACGGCTTCGGCCTGACGGTCCCGGCGGGCTATGTCCGGTCCACCGACGACCGGCGCGTGTTCTACGTGTCGCCGGACGGGGCCTTCCGGCTGGGCATCCGGCTCCAGCAGTCGGTCTCCGGCGGCCCGCTGGGCGTGATGCGCGACGCCCACGCCAACGGGCCGGCCAGCAACCCCGGTTACCGGGGCGGCAAGGTCGTCGCCACCACCCATCAGGGCCATGACGCGGCGCTGTGGGAGTTCAGCTGGAACGGTTTCACCGCGGCCGAGGGGCCGCGGCACACCTACGACGAGTGCTGGGACGAGGGCGGGACGATGTACGACGTGTGGGTCTCGGCCCCCGTCGCCCGCCTCGACGAGGCCAAGCGGCACTTCGACACGGTGCTCGACTCCTTCACCCCCTCGGCCTGACCGCCCCCGGCCTGACC
>NZ_JBJHPC010001196.1:0-589 GCF_045257485.1 Streptomyces sp. YS-3
TGTACGGGGTGCGGGTGCGGCGTGGTGGGTGGGTCTGTGCCGGTGCGTGCGGTCCGCCCCGCCGCGCGGGGCCGGGCGCCCGGTCGGACTCCGCCCGCGACGCACCTTTGTACGGTCGTACGAACGAGTCGTCCCCCTCGATACGGGGAACCCTACGAATGCGCCGACCGTCAGCAACGATACCGGCACACCGGACCGCCCCCACGGGACGGGGGCAGGCCCGGCAGGTAGCGTCTGGGGAGGCGCGGTCCGCGGACGGCGCCACAACGACGACATGTGCAACAAACATGAGCACAAACATGAGCACGGAGATGAGCACGGGCCGGAAGCACGCCGGGCGTCCGGCCGGACCGCCCGCGCGGGCGGTCCGCGCGACACTCGACGTACTCGACCTGGAAGCTCGACGAATGCGACCCCCTTGGCGAGGGGTCCGAGGGGAAGACGTTCACCAGATGCCGGACCGACGCGACCAGCCGTTCGCAGAACGCCAGTCCCCCGCGACGACGGATTCGTCGCGATCGACGGACTCGACGGACTCGACGAATCCAGTGGGCCCGAGCTCGACGGATTCGACGCCGCTGTCGCGGGG
>NZ_JBJHPC010001197.1:0-588 GCF_045257485.1 Streptomyces sp. YS-3
CCACCCCCCCTCTCCCATACGCTGGTCCCGTGACCCCCGCAGAGCTCTCCCGTACCGTCGTGCGCGCCGTGCGCAGCGTCGTCGACGAGGGTGTGCTCGTTGTGGACGTGCCCCGGGAAGTCAAGGTCGAGCGGCCCCGGCCCGGGGGCGGCGGGGACTACGCCAGTGCCGTTGCCCTCAAGCTCGCCGCCGCCTCCGGGCTCGCCCCCCGTACCGTCGCCGAGGCCCTGCGCGGGCGGCTCGCCGGTGCCCCCGGGCTCGCGCGCGTCGACATCACCGGGCCCGGGTTCCTCAACTTCACCCTGAGCACGTCAACTGATCGGCCCGAGCTGGTCCGCCGGGTGCTGGCCCTCGGGTCGCGCTACGGGTACGGCGACGCCCTCGCCGGGCAGCACCTCTCCTTCGCGCCCGTCGACGAGCCGCGCGCCCTCGCCGTCACCTCCGCCGTCGTCGCGCTGCTGCGCTCGCAGGGGGCCGCCGCCGAGATCGGGCCGTACGGGAGTGAGCGGGTGCCTGTGCTGCCCGATCCCCGTACCGCCGCCCCCCTGGCCGATCTGGTCGGGCCGGACGCCGCCCGTTGGGCCCCTG
>NZ_JBJHPC010001198.1:0-583 GCF_045257485.1 Streptomyces sp. YS-3
CACGTTGGAGGAGGCGGCCGTGGGGCTCGGGCGGCACCCCGAGCCCCACGGCCGCCTCCTCCAACGTGAGCGAACGCCCCGGCGCCGCCCCCCGCCCGGCCGGCAGCGGGAGGTCCTCCTCCGTGAGGCGCCCGGACCGGATCAGCATCTCCCGCACCGGCACCTCCAGCACGTGGGCGAGCCGCCGCGTCGTCTCCAGGTCCGGCATGCTCTGGCGCTGCAGCAGCCGGGTGACGGCGGCCCGGTGCACCCCGGCCTCGTCGGCGAGTCGCGACCGGCCACCACCGCGCGGGCCGTCGATGTCGAAGCCGCGCCTACGGATCAGGTCCTCGATCCAGGCCGCGAACCGGTCAAGCTCGCTGCTGGTCATGTGATCGCCTCCCTCCGAAGCAAGGACCAGACTATCGCGCTTGCGCGCAAGGAATTAATGACTAGCCCGGCCAGCGCTGTAAGGATTTTGTGGCGGGATTCCGGGCCTTGCCGCGCTCATCCCTGTTTGCGCGCACGCTCGCACGCGACCAGCGTGCGCCCCCGCAACTCCACGGCAACTCCCCCGACACGCCCGCGCCACGCCCCGAAGGGG
>NZ_JBJHPC010001199.1:0-581 GCF_045257485.1 Streptomyces sp. YS-3
GTGGTGGGTTGCTCGCGCAGTTCCCCGCGCCCCTGCTGGGCCCGGGGTTCGTCTGCGGGCCGGTGGGCCCCTGGGGGCCGGGTCTTTGTCTGCGGGCCGGTGGTGGGTTGCTCGCGCAGTTCCCCGCGCCCCTGGGGCGGTCCGGCGCGACCGGCATGCCGACCGCCCTCCGCGAGGGCTCAACGTTCGGCTGCGGGCCCGGTGGGGGCCGAGCGCGCAGTTCCCCGCGCCCCTAACYACCTAGGGGCGCGGGGAACTGCGCGACCAGCCACCCACCGGSCCGCASACGAACCCCCGGCCCAAAAGGGGCACCCACCGGGCCGCAGACGGACCCCCGGCCCAACAGGGGCACCCACCGGGCCGCGGGCGGGCCCCGGGCCGGAAAGGGGGCGCGCCCCGGTGCGGGGGGCTTTATGTGGGGCAAACGCCCTTCTGCCGGGCTTCTCACCCCGTCCTCAGACAGCTCTCATCCAGCCCCGCGAAGGTAATGCACATGACCTTCCCCGAGCAGCAGCCGAAGCAGACGCAGCCGCAGCCGCCGCACCCCTCTCCGCAGGGGCTCGGGGGCTACCCCCCGCCGC
>NZ_JBJHPC010001200.1:0-578 GCF_045257485.1 Streptomyces sp. YS-3
CATGACGACTGCCGGGTTTCCCCATTCGGAAACCCCCGGATCAAAGCCTGGTTGACGGCTCCCCGGGGACTATCGTGGCCTCCCACGTCCTTCATCGGTTCCTGGTGCCAAGGCATCCACCGTGCGCCCTTAAAAACTTGGCCACAGATGCTCGCGTCCACTGTGCAGTTCTCAAACAACGACCAGCCACCCATCACCCCACCACAAACGGTGAGTTCACTGGGGCCGGCGACTGAAGTACAAGCGGGCAATGCCCGTGCCTTCAGACACCCAACAGCGTGCCCGGCCCTCCCGAATCCTTTTTCACGTTCCACGCCGAAGCAGTACTRGTGAAAAACATTCCGAAAGCGCCGAATAGTCAACGTTCCACCCATGAGCTGACCGTGCAGAACATTTGCCTGCAATCGGTACTGTGCTCCTTAGAAAGGAGGTGATCCAGCCGCACCTTCCGGTACGGCTACCTTGTTACGACTTCGTCCCAATCGCCAGTCCCACCTTCGACAGCTCCCTCCCACAAGGGGTTGGGCCACCGGCTTCGGGTGTTACCGACTTTCGTGACGTGACGGGCGGTGTGTACA
>NZ_JBJHPC010000013.1:0-35527 GCF_045257485.1 Streptomyces sp. YS-3
TCCATCAGCCGCATCCCCCCGCCAGGGGCGCCGTCCCCGACTTGAACGGGAAACGCGACCGCTTCCGCCCGGCGGTGGACACCGCCACGGTCCTGCACCGGCCGGACGGCCGGGTCCTGCTCCTGCGCCGGACCGAACCCGCAGCCGACCGGCGACTCGTCCTGGTCGGCGGCGCGTTGACAGGCAGCGAGTGGGCGGACGACAGCGCCCGCCGAGCGGTCGACGCGGCCGTTGGCGTCCAGGTCGATGCCTCCGACGTGGAGTACTGCGGCACCGCGCACCTCCAAGTCGGCGACGGCGAGCGGTATCTGGTGTTGCTGTTCACCGCGCAGCGCTGGAGGGGCGAGCCGCGCAACGCGGGTAGCCAGGGGGAGGTGGAGCTGGTCTGGGCGGAGCCGGGCGAGCCGCCCGCCGACTGCCACCCGGCCACGGCCGCCCTCCTGGACCTGTTCGTCACCGGCACCCTCCAGACGTGCCTGCGTGTACCGGCCACCCGCGAGCGGGGGACGGCATGAAGAAGGACGAGTCACTGTCCGACGAAGCCGAAGCTGAGGAGGTCTCACCCTCCGAAGAGCTGCTGTTCGGCGGGCAGTTGGAGTACGACATGGGCTGGAACGCGCACCACGGCGCGTGGCTGGGGCTGTCCCTGTGGTCGATGGCGCGGAATCTGCCCCGGCTCGTGGCAACGTCCGTGCGCCTGGCGGCCCTGGCGGACCGCAGCGCCCTGCGCACCGTCGCGGCGGCCGAGGTCTTCTCAGGGGTCGCGCAGGCCATCTCCCTGGTGGCGGTCAATATGGTGCTCGCCCACCTCCTCGCCCCAGGCACCGTCCCGGCGCGGATCACTGATGCCCTGCCCGCGCTCCTTGCGGTCGCGGTGACAGGGATGGTCGGCGCACTGTGCACCGCCGCGTCCACCGCCGCAACCGGCGCCCTGGAGCCACGCGTCCAACGCGTCGCCACCGAGAGGTACCTGACACTGGTCTCCGGGGTCGAACTCAAGGCGATCGAGGACGACGAGTTCCACCGGCTCCTGGACTCAGCATCCTGGGGCGCGGACTCGGCCCGCCGGATGGTGAAGTACACCACCAACGTGGTCAACAGTCTCATCTCGCTGATCGCGGCGGCCGGCGTACTGACCGTGCTGCACCCCCTGCTGCTCCCCCTGCTGCTCTTGATGACCGTGCCCAGCGCCTGGGGCGCGATGGCCAAAGCACGACGCCGCTACATCTCCTTCCATAAATTCGTGCAGCACGCGCGTGCCGCCCAGCTCCTGACCCGCCTGATGATCGAGCAGAGCGCCGCCGCCGAGCTTCGCCTGCACGGCATCGGCCCGTGGCTGCTGCGGCACTTCCGAGGCATGGCCGACACCACCGAGCGCGAGCAGGACCGGCTCGCCCGCCAGGACGCGCGCACCGGACTGTTCGCCGCCACCGCGACCGGTGCCGCGACGGCGGCAACGTTCGGGGTGCTCGGACTGCTGCTGTGGACCGGGGCGATGGCCCTGTCTGTCGGCGGTACCGCGGTCCTGGCCATCCGCTCCGGATCCGCATCCCTGCGCCGGTGCGTCCTGGAGATCTCCGACATGCACCAGGAGAGCCTTTTCGTCGGCGACTACGAGCGGCTGTGCACCGAAGCGGAGCGGCGCGCGATCCCCACCGACGGCGTCGACCTGCCGGATCACGCGACGATCCGGTTCGAGAGGGTCTCCTTCACCTACCCCGGCAAGGACGCCCCCGCCCTCAGCGACATCGACCTGGTGCTGCCCGCAGGGACGACGATCGCGCTGGTGGGCAGCAACGGCTCGGGCAAGACCACCCTGGTCAAGCTGCTGTGCGGTCTGTACGCGCCGGACGCGGGCCGAATCTGGTGGGACCAGGTGGACTCCGTCACCGCCAGCCGGGCCCAGATCTACAATCGGGTCGCCACCCTCGCCCAGGATTTCTACCGCTGGCCCTTCACCGCCCGGGTCAACATCGGCATCGGCCGCCCAGCCGACCCGTTCCAGGACGACGAACTGATGGAGGCGGCCCGGTTCGCGGGCGCCGACGATGTGATCACCGAGCTGCCCAACGGACTCAGCACACTGCTGTCGCGCGGCTATAAGGGCGGCCAGCAGATCTCCGGCGGGCAGTGGCAGAGGCTCGGGTTTGCTCGCACATATTTCCGCCAGGGCCAGGTCCTCGTGGCGGACGAGCCCACCAGCGCCCTCGACCCCAAGGCCGAGCAGAAGACCTTCGACCAGATCCGCGCCCTGGCCCGCCAAGGCCAGACCGTGGTGCTGGTCACCCACCGCCTCCACAGCGTCCGGCACGCCGACATCATCGTGGTCCTGGACCGCGGACGCATCGTCGAACAGGGCACCTTCGACCAGCTCATGGACCCCGTCGCCGGCACCGGAGCTTTCCGCGACGCCTACCTGTTGCAGTCCAGCGCCTACCAGCACACCGTCCCCGCCCAAGCCACCCCTCTGACCGCCGAAAAGCCCGCTGGAGACTCCCCGTGATCGCTCGCCTCACCGCTCTTGGCGCTGAACAAGCCAACGCCGCCACCTGGCACGTCTACGGCTGCCACCAGCTCCAGCACCGTCCCGACATCCCCGACCTCGCCCAGTGGCACTGGGGCAACGCCGGAACGGGCCCCGGTGTCGAGATCCTCGGGAGCCTCCGTGGCCGGCGGCTCCTGGACCTGGGCTCCGGGCTCGGCCTGCATGCCGCCTACCTCGCTCAGCACGGAGCATTGGTCGACGCCGTGGACGCCTCCCCCAGCCAGCACGAGCGCGCCACCGAGCGATACGGCGCTCTGCCTGGCATCCAGTTCGTACTGGCCGACGCGGTCCGGCACCTGGCCGATGCCGACCCGTACGAGGTGATCTACTCCATCAACGGGCTGCCCTACCTCGATCCCGACCGGCTGCTGCCCGTCCTCGCCGACGCCCTCGCACCCGGCGGCCGGCTCGTCTTCACCGCCCTGCACACCACCTCAGCCGGGGTCGGGCCCTCCTCCCGTGTTGCCGCTCGCCCGGAAGCCCTTCGTCTGCCCGGCAGCGGCGAGGAGCGGGCGGTCCACATGTGGGTGCTCGAATCTTCGCTGTGGGAGGACCTGCTGGTTCAGAACGGGCTGATCGTCGACTCGATCACCGTGCTGAACTCCGGTCAGCCAGACAGCCCAGTCTCCTACCGCCTCTTCCAGGCGCATCGGCCGCTCATCCCCACCTCGCGGGCCCGCAGCACGAGACCGCCTATCGCTCACGCCGCCGTCGGTGTCGGAGTCCTCGTCCACGGCCCGCACGGCATTTTGCTGGGCCGCCATGCCCGGGGAACCTGGGAGGCACCCGGCGGCTCCGTCGAACCCGGCGAGGACCTCGCTGAAGCCGCCGTACGCGAGCTGGCCGAAGAGACCGGACTCCGTGCCGATACCGACGACGCCTGCATGCTGGGCACCCTCCTGGACCACGTGGACAGCGTCCTACGGGTCACCGTCCCGGTGCTGGTCAACCGCTGGCGCGGCGAACCCCACGACCGCGAGCCGGCCATCGGGGCCTGGCGCTGGTGGCCGTTGACCGCTCTGCCCAACAGGATCTTCGACTGCACCGCCCAGTGTTTGACCGCCTGGAGGCCCGACCTCCGCATCGACCACCCACCTGCCCGCTTCCTACCCGCAGCCTCACCGCACGACCGTCCTTAACCATGCACCAAATCGCCGCAGCAACGGGCCGTCCTTCTCCCGCTGCTGCGGCGCGATGTGGATGTCCGGAACATCCAGGACCGGCATCGCGACCGCCGAAGCCTTCGGCCAGACCTAGACAGGCCCGTCCCCGTAACGGGTCGTGACCACAATGCTGGAGACTCCTCGCGGCTGATCATCGGATTCATACCTCGCGAGAGGACCAGCTACTCGGCCGTGATGCCGTGTTGGGTCTGCGCCCACGACTGCGAGTCCGGCGGAGCCAGCACTCACAGGTTCACGGGCAGCGCCCGCTGATGAGCATCATCGACCAGCAGCTGCACGTCGTACCCGGCGATCGGCGACAGGTTGAACGGGACGCCGACGCTCGCGAGCTCGCCACATGGTCGGGCCAGGAAGGCTGGCGCTGGATGTCAGTCACACCGGAATGAGGACCATCAAGCGGCATGCGGGCATTGCGTCCGGGGTCATGGTGACGAGCACGACACTGAACTCCTTCTCGCCCTGGCGAGGCAGGTACAAGCGTCGCGGAACGGCGCTGTCGGGGTGAGAAAGGGCTGGCAGGTCCGAAGAGTTCCAGAGTCTGCGTGCATCCGGGTCCGCCAGCACCGTGTCGAGGACTGCTCGCATCCCGGCATCGTGACGCCATTGTTCAGCGTGGACGCGTAGCTGCGCCATCATGGGCGCAGCCCAGCCGCGTTCCCAGTCGATGAGCTGGTTGCGCGCTTCCGGGTAGGTGAGGGCCCACAGCATGACGTTGAGGCCGTGCAGAAGCCAGGGAAAGTCGGCAGCCATTCGAGCGTTGTATCCGAGCACGTCCCACCGGTAGTCGCAGATGTACGCCGGGAAGGGCATCTGCTCCAAGAGGGTCCGGATGGCGGCCGGCATCCTGGCACTCCGAACACGGGGAGGCTGCTGGTCCGGTGGAGGCATGGTGCGGTGGCGGGAGAGTCTGTAGACCAGATCCCACTCGGTGTCATTCAGGTTCAGGATGCGTCGCACAGCCCCCAGGAAGGCGTCGCTGTAATTCCGTTGCTCACCGTTCTCCAACGCCCGGTACCAGCGGCTGCTCGCGTTGACGAGACGGGCAACGTCGAGCTGAGTAAGGCCGGGGCGTACGCGTCGTCCAAGCAGTGCTTCGGCACCAGGGATATCGCGAGGGTCGCGGCGGGCTCGGGCGTTCCTCAGGATGCGCGTGATGGTTTGCGCCCCAGAATCGGACGAATCGGTAAGAGTCACGTATTTGACCCCCCTGAGTCGTGAGACACATTCCTAGCCGACGGGCAGCGGATTTGTGGTGGTAGCGGAATCGATACACCACGTCATATCGCCAGGTCAGCGGGGCGCACTCTATGTCTTCATGTACATGCAATGGGAACTGTCACTTCCTACGGAATGGTAAGCGGAACTGACAGTTCCGATCGCGCAATCCGCGTGCCTCAGCGTGTCTGCCTGCGGCTTTAGAGTCCCCACCAGACACGGCGCCCCGGATCTGGTGGGGCCCGCAGCAAACTCTGAGAGGCACCCATGTCACGTTCGGTCCTGGTCACTGGCGGCAACCGCGGGATCGGCCACGCCATAGCCCGCTCCTTCGCCGAAGGCGGCGACCGGGTGGCTTTCACCTACCGCACCGGCGAGCCGCCTACAGATCTTGTCGATCTCGGGTGCCTGCCCGTGCAGTGCGACATCACCGACGGCGAGCAGGTGGAACTTGCCTATAAGACGGTCGAGGCCGAACACGGGCCGGTCGAAGTCCTTGTCGCCAACGCCGGGGTGAACCGCGACCAGCTGCTGATGCGCATGTCCGAGGAAGACTTCGTCTCGGTGGTGGAGACCAACCTCACCGGCACGTTCCGCACCGTGAAGCGGGCGAACCGCGCCATGCTGCGGGCTCGGAAGGGTCGCGTCATCCTCATTTCCTCCGCGGTCGCCCTGCGCGGCGAGGCAGGGCAGGCCAACTACGCCGCGTCCAAGGCCGGCCTGATCGGATTCGCCCGGTCTCTGGCCCGCGAACTCGGTTCGCGGAACATCACGGTGAACGTGGTCGCCCCGGGTCTGACCCTCACCGACATGGCAGCAGCTCTGAGCGAGGACCAGCAAAACGCGCTCCTCGGCCAGGTGCCGCTGGGTCGCATCGGACGACCCGATGAAGTCGCCGCAGCCGTGCGTTTCCTGGCGAGCGAGGATGCCGCTTACATCACCGGCGCCGTCCTGCCGGTGGACGGTGGTGTGGCGATGGGGCACTGACCTCTTTTTGGGAATACCGGCCCGCGCCGGGCAGGACTGCGGGCAGCGTGATGGGGGCAAGGAGATGGTGGCGCGCGATGGGGTGGACGAGGCTGCGTGGCGGCCGGGGCACGACTCCGACCGCCGGGGGGCAGGCGGGGTCAGGCAAGAGGGCGGTCAGCCTGCGTACGCTCCGCCAGCAGTGCCAGGAAGTCGTGGCGCAGATGCCGGTGCCGCGGCCGTTCACACTGGACGGTCTGATCGCCGGCATCGAGGCCGAGCGCGGCCGGCGCATCAAGCTGGTGGCCATCCCTGACTATCTGCTGGCTCACACCGACGTGTGCGGCCTGTGGGTCCAACTGGCCGACGTTCCAATCGATTTGATCCTCTACGTGGAGGGCACCACGGCGTTTCACCGCGAAAGGATCATCCTCCACGAGCTTGCTCATCTGTGGTGCGACGACGTGAGCGAGGTCAGCTTCGAGCACCTCGCCAGGCTCCTCCCGGATCTTCCGCCCAACGTCCTGCACCGTCTTGGCAAGCGAGGCCGCGTCATGGCCCGGCACCGCTACGACACCCCGGTCGAGAGGCGCGCCGAGATGGTGGCCGATCTGCTGCACCACGAGGCGTACGGCACCGACTACATCGAGGATCCCGTGCTCCGGCACCTCGACGAGGACCTTTCCCGTCTGCACTTCATCCCCCGCACTCGTACCCCCCGGAAGAACCGTGCCCGTCTCTGATGCGTTCGTCTGCCTGATCATCGGGCTTCTGCTGCTGCAAGCCGCTGTCCGTCTGCCGAGCGCGCTGCGTGGCCAGCGCCGCGAGCGTTCCTTGTGGGGTGCCTTCGCCGCGTTCGCCGCCGCCTGGTGGCTGCGCACCGACACCGGTCGCGCCGTAGTCGGCCCCCTGGGCATGAACGACTTGCCCACTCTCCTCAAGCACGCCCTGGCCATTGTCGGGATCTGCGTGCTACTGACCTATGTCACGGATGTCTACCGGGACGACGACGCCACGGCCCGCCACATCAAAATCACCTCCGTGGTTCATCGCACGGCAGCTCGCGGTTCGCTGGCTACCGTTGTGTGCTTGATCGCTGTGTTCTTCCTCGCCTTGGACCGCTCGAAGACCGCCTTCGACAGCCCGTACTTCATGGGCCGCCATGCCGGCGAGCCGGGCCTGGCCCTGTACCTGGGGCTGTTCAACTCCTACACAGCCGCGGCGGCTGCCGTTTGCGCCTACCAGTGGGGCCGGGCTGCCCGGCTCGCTCGCCGATGGAGTCTGCGGGCCGGGCTGACGATGATGGCCACAGGCATGGCTCTGATGGTCTTGTACGCCGTGCTGCGCACGGCGTACCTCGGGGTGATCACCCTTCACCCAGCCGCCGCCTCGGCTGGCACCACGCAGGAGCGTGTCACCGACACCGTGCTGTATGCGGCGTCTCTGCTGTGGCTGCTCGGCTCCATCACACCCGCCACCCATGCTCTCGCCACCCGAGTCCGCGCTCTCAAGGCCCTCGCCGGTCTTCATGCCCTGTGGCGCGATCTGGTCCTGGCCCTTGGCGGCGTCGCACTGCACCAGCCGAGCGGGCTCCTGAGCGGTCGCCGCGCCGCCGGCGTCATCAACATGGTGCGCGACATCTTCTCTCATGACGCCACCCCGCAGATTCGCCTCGGCCGCTACGTCACCGAGATCCGCGACGCCACACACGAGCTGCGTCGCAGGGCGCCGTCCGATCTGCTCCAGCGAGCGCGTCGGCTTGCCGAAGCCGAGGGCCGTGTCGCTGAGGATGGCGCCGCCGTTGCTGAGGCGTACTGGCTCAAGGCCGCACTTGCCTTCGCGGACGAACCTGCCGGTGCACCCGCCGCCTTCTACACCGCCGGCGATGACTTCGCCTCGGAAGTGCCCTTGCTCTTGCGCGTCTCCCGCGCGTATCGCCAGGCCAGCCCCCATACCCGCGCGATTCTGGATGCGCTGGCTCCTGCCCACGACCCCCACACCGCAAAGTGATGACCATGAACGCTCTGACCGCATCAGCCGCCGCCGTGTTCTTCAACCCTGACGGCGAGGTCCTCATCGTCAACCCGACATACAAGGACTACTGGAACCTGCCCGGAGGCGGCATCGACGTCGACCAGGGCGAGACCCCCTACGAGGCGGCCGTCCGCGAGATCCGTGAAGAACTCGGCATTGCTCCGGCCATCGGCCCTCTGCTCGTCCATGCCTGGATCACCGTTCCCGGCAGGGGAGCACAGGTGCTCTACATCTTCGACGGCGGCACCCTCAGCCCCAGCGACCAAGCGGCGATCACCTTGCAGCAGAGCGAGCTGAGCGAGTACCGGTTCTGTCCGCCCGACGGCATGGAAGACGGTCTGATCCCTCCGCACCTGGCTGACGTGTGGCAGCAGGTGCTCAGGGCCCACGCCGAGAACCGGACTGCCTACGTCCCCGTGCGCCTGTGACCAGTGGGCCCGGCCGCGCCACCAAGTGCAGGCCGGGCCGCCAGACGCTGCCTGCACAACGGTCTATCCGGAGGCGGGGTGTTCGCGTTGGGCGGCACCTTCCGCCCTGGCCTTGGCCACCTCTTGATTGATGAACGCCAGCAACTCAGCAGAGAGACCTTCCTCCTCGCCGCCGCGAGCAGCGATCGCAGCAACCTGGTTCCTAAGCACCAGCGTCTCCGCGATGACGCGCTGAACACCGGCATCGCCGGATCTGAAGATGAGGGGCGTGGTCTCCAGGGCTTCCGCGAGGGCGCCGAGAACGTCGTCGGAGGCGTTCAGCACGGCGCCCGTCCTGAGCCCTCGCACCAGGTCCGCCGTCAGCACATGCGCCCCGGCCCTGCTGTTCCCCCGAGCGGCGACCTCGACGTCCGACAACGGATCCGGCAGCTGCTCCAGGAGATACGCGATCTTCCCTTCGAGCGTGGTGGGCAGCGTCGTACTGCCGACTTGGACGGCGTCTGCGGGTTCCGGCTCGCCCGGCTCCGGGACGTCATGGCCGAAGGAACGCTCTTGCGCCCGCCGCAGCGCCTCTACGCTGACCCCGTACCCGTCGGCCAGGCGCTGTTCGTACTCCTTCGCCAGCCGGCGTTGCGCGTTCTCCGCGGCAGCCACCGGCCCGGCCGTGCTCGTCTTCGTAAGTTCGCGAGTCGCGGCCTGGGAGTAGCCGGCATCAGCGCGCAGATCTTTGAGATCGGGGCGCCCCGCGCGTGGGAACAGCACGTCCAGGTCCCGCCCTACGGCCTCGGCGAGCCGTGGCAACTTCTCCGGGTCAGGCACCGACCGCCCGGTTTCCCAGGCGCTCACGCGCGCAGAACTGACGCCCACTGCCTGAGCGACGTCGCTCTGCTTGAGGCCCTCCTCCCGGCGAGCGATCAGCAGCCGCTGGGCCTCGAACCGACGGGCCGGCATCCAACACGTCCTTCCAGGTCCGGCGAATGTATCTAGGTCACTCTAGCCACTTGATCCGTAGATCAAACGAGGATAGTTTCGTTTGACTGATTGCGTCAGGGCGGCAGCTCTGCGCTATTTCGCCATGCCGGTCCCTGTACGCGGCTGCCCCGTCGAGGCGGGACAGGCCAAACACACATCCGGCCCGTCTTCCACGGAGTCGCCGTGCACGAGCTAGCAACCGCATCCCACCGGTCCACCATGCCCCAGGGACAGGCGAAGCAACTCGTCCCGCCTCCCGCTGCAACTTGTACCGCAGCCTTTAGCTAAGTCTGGATCTTGTCGAAGGGTCCGCATATGTTCGTCGTCCCCCGCCGGGCACCCTGCCCGGCGGCAGAGACGAGGAGGAACAGCGTGGGCCTTACACGAACCAGCCGGGCCGGGTAGCCCGAAAAACAGCGACGGCGCCCGAGAGGTGCGAACTCTCAAGCGCCGACCGCCCAATGGAACTCCTGCCCGTGCGAGGGCCGGAGATTTACCCACCATCACCGCACCGGGCCCATTCCCAAACACACCCCGGAGCGGCGCTCACTTCAGAGGAGAGTGTTGCATGCGCGCTGCCCTGCGCAAAAGGTCGGTCAGCCCGACCGGCGCGGCAGTCTGCCCCCCGTCCGCCGTCGACCGGACACCGGTCCAGCGGGGTCCGCTCGGGCTTCGCGCAGGAGGTGGGGCCTGATGGCTCGTATCCGTACGGTCAAGCCTGAGATGTTCGAGTCGGAGTCGCTGGCCGAGTGCTCGGTCACCGCGATGTTGACCTTCATCGGGTTGCTGACGCAGGCCGATGACTCCGGCCGGCACCGTGACCACCCGGCCATCATCGCCGGGCGCCTGTGGGCCTTGCGCCCTGAGCACACCGCCACGCATGTCGCGCAAGACCTGGAAGAACTGGCCGCCTCCGGGCTGATCTGCCGGTACACCGGGTGTGATGGGCGAGGCTGGCTGCACATCACCACCTGGGAGCGGCATCAGAAAATCGACCGTCCGTCTGCCTCCCGCGTGCCGCGCTGTATTCAGCACCAGGCGGGCCACAAGTGCGGTGGATGCGGTGCCGCCCAGTGCCCCAACGTCACGCAGCCCGCCCCCCGGGGTGCTGCGGCGACACCTCGTGGAACCCTCGCCGAAGATTCGTCGAAGGCTCGTGGAACCCTCGCTCAGGTAGCGGACATGGCTCCCGCAGCCTCGGCGGCCCTGTCCGGGCCCCCGGCGCCTGCGGCGGATCCCGCCCTTTCCGAAGTGCACGGCACAGCCAGTCCCCGCACCCGGCAACCTGACGTTTCCGCAGGTCAAAAGGAATTCGGCGAAGGTTCGTCGACTCCTCGCCGAAGCTTCGACGAACCCTCGGCGTCTGGATCTAGGATCTTGGATCCTGGATCTTTCCTTACGGGGCGCGAGGCGCCCGCACCCGACGCCCCCTCGGTGAAGGTCTCGGCCAAGCAGCTGGTGGCCGAGTACGTCCGAGGCTGCAACCGCCGCCCTCCGGAGGACTTCCTCGGGCATCTGGGCCGGAAGGTCAACGTCCTGCTCGAGGAGCGGTTCGAGGCCGCCGACATCCGCGCCGCGCTCGACAAGCTGCGGGCCAAGGGGCTCAATCCCAGCGTGCTGCCGAGCCTGGTGAACGAGGTCGTCAACGCCGCGCCGCAGTCGGCTGCCGCGCTGTCGTCCGCCTCCGGCGCGGGGCCCTGGGCCAGCACCGGCAGCTCCTACACGCCGTACCTCAACCCCACCGCCGAGCCGACGACGTTTGGAGGCCGCCTGTGACCCGCGCCCGCTACGCCGACCCGCAGCCCGCGATCTCCGAGCGGCTGCGTGAGCGCCTGGAGGCAAAGCTCGCCGAGCGCGGCCTGGACCTCGGCCTGGAGCGTCCCCTGACGGACACTCCGGAGCCGATCCCGGCCCTGGAGGCCGCGCAGGCCCGCATCCCGGTCGACTACCGCGCAGCGCTGCCCGAGCACCCGGACGTCGCCGCGTGGGTGAGCGCCATCGCCGCCAGCGCCGTGGCTCCGAACGCCGAGGGCGTCAACCCGCACTACGGCACCGCCGGACGCAGGGAGATCACCCACGGGCCCAGCCTGCTGCTGTGGGGCGCCACCGGCGCCGGCAAGACACACGAGGCGTTCGGTGCGATCCGCGCGCTGACCGCCGCCGGGTGCGGCGTGCTCTGGCACGCCACCACGGCCGCCGACCTGTACGCCGATCTGCGTCCGCGCGCCGGGGTGGACTCCGAGTATCTGCTGCGGCGGATCATGCGGATCCCGGTGCTGCTGCTCGACGACCTCGGTGCGGCCAAGCCGAGTGAGTGGACCGAGGAGATCACCTTCCGGCTGGTCAACTGGCGCTGCCAGCACCGGCTGCCGACGATCTTCACCAGCAACATGCCGCCCGTGCGCACCGAGGGGATGCCCGCGCGCCAGGCAGTGCTGCGCGACAAGGTCGGCGACCGCGTGCTCTCCCGCCTGTCCGGCATGTGTACCGCCGTCGAGTTCACCGGGCCCGACCGCCGTTTCCAGCGCCCCTGACCTGCTCCTGCGCCACCGATCACACGTGCGGCCCCGTCTGCCGCGCCCTGTCCCGCCTCGCCGCACACCGCCGCACCACGGTGCTGCCTGCCCGCCTTCCTGCGAGGCGACCTCGGAGACTCCCCTTGCGCTACAAGACCACCAACGACTCCCCCGCACCGGACCTGCGGGGAACCGGCGACCACAGCTGGCACGCCCGGGGCGCCTGCCACGGCATGGCCCCGGCCCGCGCCGACAAGCTGTTCTTCCACACCGTCCGCGACCGCCGGTCCATCGCCGAGGCGAAGCGGATGTGCGCCACCTGCCCGGTGAGGAAGGACTGCTTCAACTACGCGATCGACCACCAGGTCATCTTCGGCATCTGGGGCGGCCTGACCGACAAGGAACGCCAGCAGTGGCTGAAGAAGCGCAGTGAGCGCCTGGACTACGACC
The DNA here is from genome assembly GCF_045257485.1 of Streptomyces sp. YS-3. Taxonomy (NCBI): domain Bacteria; kingdom Bacillati; phylum Actinomycetota; class Actinomycetes; order Kitasatosporales; family Streptomycetaceae; genus Streptomyces; species Streptomyces sp. YS-3. The sequence continues at coordinate 12,311 of NZ_JBJHPC010000013.1, forward strand.
GCGTCCGCGCCACCCTCCAGGGCCGCGACGTGCCGCTGAACACGGCAGAGCGCAGCACCGTCATCCACCAGCTGTGCCTGCGCGGCTGGAGCCCGGAGCGCGTAGCCCACCGGATGAACGCCGACCTCGACTGGACCCGCGACCTGATGCGCGAAGCTGCCCGCGCCATCGAGACCCGCGACCTGTACTGGGGCCTCGTGGAGGAACACGACGGCAAGCTCCGCGAGCCCCACCCCAACGATCCGGATGAGCAGCACATGGCGACGCACGGTCGCGAGGTGCAGTCCCACGCCCTGATCTCCTCGCTCGGAAAGGCCGCATGACCCCCCGCACCGCTGCACACCCCGCCGTCGCGCCCGTCGGTATCTGGGACCGCCTGGCCATCGTGGTCCTCGGACTGGCCGGATGCGCCCTCAGTTACGACGCCTTGCAGCAGATGGCCGTCGCCATCCACATCCGCGGATTCCTCACCTACCTCTTCCCGCTCGTCATCGACGGTTTCATCGCCTACGGGGTGCGGGCCCTGCTGGTCCTCTCCGAGGCTCCGCTGCGTGCCCGGCTCTACGTCTGGGTCCTCTTCGGTACCGCCACCGCAGCAAGCATCTGGGCCAACGCCCTGCACGCAGTCCGCCTCAACCAGCAGACCGTCCGCACCGGTCTACAACTGGGCGACACGGTCGTCGCCGTGCTCTCCACTCTCGCCCCACTCGCGCTCGCCGGCGCGGTGCACCTGTACATCCTCATCACTCGCTACCACCCGGCCGACCAGGGCCCGGCCGAGACCCCCGCGGACCACCCGGCGGTCCGGATGGAGGCGACGGGGTCCGCCGGGCATCAGCGCGCCTACCACGCCGGGGTGGACCACAGTGACGGACAAGCAACCCACACTGGTCCGCCGGACGGGTCTGGTCCAGTAGGGGCGGATCAGGGCAGCCTGGCGGGCCAGATACCGGACCGCGAGCAAACACAGGCCGCGGACCACGCCACGCGGACCACGGACCAACCCGCCGACTCCACCCCCGCGGACCAGCGGACCAGCCCCGCACCGGACCACGCGGACCAGGTCATGCAACCCGGTGCGCCCACTGCGGACCAGCGGACCAGCGCTGGCCCGAAAACAGCGCGCAGCGACGGCCGGACCAGCAACGCAGCAGGTCAGACCGGTCCTGGACCGCATGGTCCGACGGACCACGATCGGGTGGACCACGCACACGGTCCGGCCGAAGGACCCGGTCCGGCGGGCACGGACAAAGGAACCCCGGCTGACCGGATGCCGGACCGCGAGCACACACATGCTGCGGACCACGCCACGCGGACCACGGACCAACCCGCCGACTCCACCCCCGCGGACCGGCGGACCAACCCCGCACTGGACCATGCGGACCGCGGAGCGGACCAGGACGTTGCCCCCTCGGCGGACCAGGACGAGGACGGTTCCGGGGGCGGACCGCACGGTGCCCGGACCACGGACCATGAAGCCTCGGCGTCGGACCCGCGGACCAAGCCTGCGGACCAGGACGAGGTCCCGTGGGAAGTCAAGGTCGAGGTCGCGCGCAAAGCCGCCCTCGAAGAAGGCCGGATGACCCGCCGGGCCATCCGACCTCACCTGCGCAACGCCAACATCAGCGTCAGCAACAGGCACTTCCGTGTCCTCCAGGATCAGCTGTACGCGGACCCCGCACTCGCCCACCTGCCCCGAGACACCAGGAGATCGCGATGAGGACCTGCGACCGCTTCGCGCGAATCAAGAGCGGCTACGAGCAGGACATCACCTACCTGCGCAACCACTCGCAGCGCAGCGCGGACGCAAAGGCGGCGAAGACGAGCGCGACCAACGCCCTGGCCGTGAAGTCCTGCATGGCCAAGGCCCTCGGCCGGCACTTCGCAGCCTGCTTGATCTGCGGATGACCAGACGATAACCGCAGGTCAAACGCCCTACGCCGTCCCTGTGAAGCGGTGGTCCGGCCCGACGCCGGACCGCCGCCCCGACCCTGGAGGCCCCGCCATCCGCTCCCGCCACTCCCGTACGACGATCCCGACCGCAGCCGAAGCCGGCGCCTGGGCCGAGGTCCTGGTCCGCCACCGCCTTCTGCACGCCGCCGTCCTGGGCCCGAACGGGCAGTGGCTCGTGCAGCACGCGCCCGAGGGCAGCGTCCGTGTGCTGGACGGCGCCGCCGCCATGGTCGAACTCGCCGCGCAGATCCAGCACCGCACCCGCACCACGAGGAACCGCATCCGATGACGAACCCGAACGCCCCCCAGCCTCACACCCGCGACGAGGTGGCAACCAACTCCCTCTCGCGGGGAGCAAGTTGGGGCGGAAGCGTAGCTTCCGCCGACCCCGCCCCCAAGGGGGCGGGAGCGGACCTGCACCAGGGGGCACAGGTCCGACAGGCTTCGACCGAGGGCGGACCGAAGCCTGGGGGGAGAAACGAAGCGAACCGCCGCCCGCGCCGCTCATCTGCCGCACCGCGCGCCCGTCAGCGCCCGCGCCAGCCGCGCGAGAAGAAGCGTCTGCACCAGCCCAATGCGCGCTTCAACGATGAAGAGTTCGCCCTAATCAAGTCCGCCGCCGCCCAGTCGAACCTGTCCGTCGCCGGCTTCCTCGCCCGCTCCGCCCTGCGCGCCGCCCGCGACCGTGACCGCACCGCCGCCGAGATTGCCGACGACCGCGAAGTGATCACCGTACTGTTCGACTCCCGCCGCCGTCTCGGCTGGGCAGGCAGCAACCTCAACCAGGCCGTCAAGGCACTCAACTCCGGCGCCGACGCGCCGCAGCTTGACGACGCCATCGCCGCTGTCCGCGCGGCGGCCGACCGCGTCCAGGAGGCCGTATCCCAGCTCATCGCCCGCCAGCAGACCCCGGCAGCATGATCCCCAGCGTCAACGATTCCGGGGACAAGACCATCGGCCTGCTCAACTACCTGTACGGCCCCGGGCGTGCCGAGGAACATGTCGACCCGCACCTCGTCGCGTCCTTCGACGGGATGGCACCCGACCCCGGCCGCACTGCCGACTTCGATGCCGCCCTTAAGGACCTGGCCCTCCTGCTCGACCAGCCCGTCGAAGCTCTGCCCGCGCACGCCCGGCCCGCCAAGCACGTGTGGCATACCTCGGTGCGTGCCGATCCCGGCGACCGCATCCTGTCCGACGACGAGTGGGCTGACATCGCCCGCCGGGTTGTTGCCGCCACCGGCATCGACCCCGGCGACGGGGAACCCGGCTGCCGCTGGGCCGCCGTACGGCACGCGGACGACCACATCCACATCGTCGCCACCCTCGTGTGCGAGGACGGAAGCCGCCCCGATGACTTCCGCTCCGGCATGCGCGCTCAGGCCGAATGCCGTCTCATCGAGAAGGAGCTGGGCCTGACGCTAGTCAACGCGGGCGACGGCACCGCCGCCAAGCGGCCCACCAGCGCGGAGCGCCACAAAGCGGAGCGCCAGGGCCGGGAGCAGACCGCCCGCGAGGAACTGCGCGAGACCGTCCGCCGGGCGGTGGCGGGCGCCGCCAGCGAGGAGGAGTTCTTTGACCGGCTCGCCGCCGCCGGTCTGCTCATCCGCAAGCGCCAAGCGCCCTCCGGTGACCTGCTCGGCTACAAGGTCGCGCTCGTCGACGACCGCAACGAGGACGACGAGCCGGTCTACTTCGCGGGCTCCACCCTCGCCCCCGACCTCTCGCTGCCCCGCATCCGCGAACGCTGGTCCGCCCCCCAGCAGGGTTCCGCCGTCGTTCCGGACGACCGGGCCACCGCGTCGAGCGGTCCGGCAGGGGCACGACGGCGTGCGGCAGCCGCTGCCTGGCAGGCGCTCCTGATCATCGGCCACGGCAACGACCACCAGGCAGCAGCCCTCATCGCGGCATCCGGAGAGGTCCTCGACGCCCTCGCCAAGACCTCCGCCGCCCACACCCGCAAACAACTCCAAGAAGCAGCAAGGACTTTCGAGCGCGCCTCCCGCTCGCACGTACAAGCCGAGCGCGGCCACGACCGCGCCCTGCGCCAGGCCGCCCGCGACCTCGTCTACGGCGGCCCCGCTCTGGGGCGCGGCGAGGACGGCGCCACCACCGCCATGGTGATCGACATGGTCGCCTTTCTGGTCATCGCCGCAGCCCACTGGCACGGCCGGAAGAACCACGCCCAACAGGCTGATGCCGCCCGCCAGGCCGCCGAACACCTGCGCGCCGCCTACCAGTCCGCCGCCCAGCACCCGATGGCCGTCCTGCGCCAGCGTGGCCGCCGCCTCTCCCAGCCGCTCCAGCGCCGCCAGGCGGCCCACCTGCACCAGGCGGTGCCGCATCTGGCCGAGCAGATACTCACCGAGCCAGGCTGGCATGCGCTCGCCGCCACCCTCGCCGACGCCGAAGCCGCCGGCCACGAGCCTGGTGCGCTGCTCGCCGAGGCCGTAGCCCGCGGCGAACTCGACACGGCCGAGTCAGCCAGCGACGTCCTGGTCTGGCGGCTGCGGCGCCTGGCCGCCCTGCCCGCCGACGCCTCCGCCATGCCCGACCCGGGCACCGCCACACCACAGCGCACCGGGCGTCCGAAGCGGCCCTCCACCGGCCACAACCCCCGTCCCCCGAAGACGAGATGATTCCCGAATGCGCAAGTTGCAGCAGGTCAGAGACCTGGGGCACTCTCCGTGTGGCCCATGAACGACGAAGAGGGGGACATATGTTTCGACGCCGCGCGGACCGCGAGTTCCGTGACGCCCAGCGCGCCAGCCAAGCGATGCTGCAGACGCACGCGACCTGGCCGGCGCCCGACTTCGCCAGCCCGGCCGCCGAGCCCGCGCCTCCCGCCCACGGCGGAGGCATCGAGGAGGTGCCCGACTTCCCGCCTACGGAGCTTCGCGTGCCCTCTCGCAAGGAGGTCGAAGGACTGATGATGCGTTGGGAGCATCCGCTCGTCATCGACGGCGAGGTCCGCGAGTGCCCGCAGTGCGGCGCGTACCGGGACTGGATCGTCTTCAGCATGCGCAACGACACGATCTGGCTGCGCTGCCGCGCCGGCCACAACACCGCCGAGCCGCGCCTGGACCCGGCCTGGTACAACCGCAACTCCGGTCCCGTGGACCACTTCCACCCCACGCTGGATGACGGCCTGCGCCACCTGGGCCACTGACCACCCACGTCCCCTCCCCGCCGACAGCGGATCGCGTGTCGGCCCAGTCAGACCGTCCGCTCTGCATATCGAAGGGGTTCCGTTTGCGTCGCCACTCCACGACTGCGCTCGTCCTGACCGCCCTCGCCCCACTCGCCCTTACGGGCTGCTCCGACGACAGCTCCGGCTCCTCGGGGGCTTCACCTGCAGCGTCCTCCTCACCCCGCGGTGCAAGCGACACCACCGGGGCCGCACCACTGTCGTCCGCCGTGTTGAACACACGGCTCCTGACCGAGCAGGACCTGGGTGAGGGCTACGTACGCAAGGCGGAGCGCGCCCAGCAGGACGACGTGACGGTGATCGGGTGTTCTGTGGGGGTCCTGCGTGTCCCAGGCTTGCAGATGCCGCAGTTTTCGCAGTTCAGATGGTTCTTGGTAGCAAGCTAGAGAGTGCAGCAGCCGTGGTGCAAGCGATGTCACTCGGACGGGTTCCCCGCTGCCCCTGCGGGAGTTGGCCGACGTGCTGGCTTCGTTCGCTTCAAGCAGCAGCGTTTGCTTGCCGGTTGGTGAAGTCGGCCCGGTGTGGCGCGCCGCGGTGGGCAAGGTACGGGGCCACCGCGTGCCGTTCGCGACATTCGTACAAGACCGGCAGCCGTCGCCCCCGCACCATCGCCCTATGAACGACCACGACGCACAGCACGCGCAGCCGATGCATGTGGACCGCGACGGACCGCGGGACGCGTCGCCGCTGCTGCTCATCCACGGATCTGGAGCCTCGGGCGCCTCTTGGGGGCCGGTGGTCCCGGCCCTCGCCGCCCATCATCATGTCGTCCGGATAGACCTCCCGGGCTGCGGCCAGTCCCCGCCCGCCACGTCCTACGACGTTCCGGCGCAGGCGGGCCGCGTGGCGGCGCTGCTCGACGAACTCGGGCTGCGCGCCGTCACCGTGGCCGGCCACTCCAGCGGCGGATACGTCGCCACCGCGCTCGTGGAGCAGCGCCCCGACCTGGTGGGTTCGCTGGCGCTGATCAGCACCGGCCCGCGCCTCGACGAGCTCCTGCCGCAGCCGGCCATCCTCCGCGCCATGCTGGCACCTCCCTTCGGGCCGCTGCTGTGGTGGCGGCGTTCGGATGCGATGATCCGCAAAGGCATCGGCGCCACGCTCGCCGGCCCGGCGACCATCCCGCCCGGCATGGTCGCCGACCTGCGGAGCACCACGTACCGCGCGTTCCGCAAGGTGCTGCGCGAGAACACCGCGTACCTCGCCGAGCAGTCCGTGCCCGAGCGGCTCGCCGCCCTCGGGCTCCCGGTGCTCGTGGTCTTCGGCGGTGCCGATCCCAGGTGGGACCCGGCGTCGGCGCGCCAGTACGACGTCGTGCCGGACGTGCGGGTCGAGATGCTGCCGGGCGTCGGGCACATGCCCATGCTGGAAGCGCCCGGGCCGGTGGGCCGGCTGCTGCTGGACTTCGCGGCCCTTCGCGCCAGAACCCCGCCAACAGGCCCGGCCTAGACTGGTGTCGTGTCGTCCCAGGGCGTGCCACCCGCGTGGTCGGGCGTTGACATCGCAGTACCGGTGCCTTCGCACCGGCTGTTGGGTGTCAGCATGGCCGGATTCCGCCAGCGTATCCCCACGCCCGTCGACATCGCGATGGTCGCGCATCCGTCCGTCACCTTACTCATCGATCTGAGCGACGATGACGGCCTGGTCTATGACACGCAGGGCCGGCACGGACACGGCAGTGTCGTGATCGGTCTGGCCCCCGGGGAGCTGCGGGCGTCCGGCCTGGTGGGCGAGTGCCTGCAGATCCGGCTGCAGCCGGGTGTGGCGGCCACGGTGCTCGGCTCGTCGGCCGGGGTCAGCGGAAGCGTGGAGTCCTTGGCAGACGTCTGGGGCCGCGACGCCGGGCGCATCGAGGAACGGCTGCGTACAGCCGGGTCGTGGAACGAGCGGTTCGCGATCGCGGCGGACGCCGTGCGCCGGCGGATCGGGGACGGCCTGCGGGTCGATCCGGAGGTCGCCCACATTTGGAGGCGGACGGTCGCTGGCAGTGGCAGGGTGCGTATCGACGGCCTGGCGGACGAGGTCGGCTGGAGCCGCAAGCGCCTGTGGGCGCGTTTCCGGGCGCAGCTCGGCGTCACCCCCAAGCGAGCCGCCCAACTGGTGCGGTTCGACCATGCGGCCCATCTACTCGCGGCGGGTCTCCCTCCCGCCGGTGTCGCGGCCGAGAGCGGTTACGTCGACCAGTCCCATCTGCACCGCGACGTGAAGGCGTTCACGGGGCTTACGCCGACTGCCGTCGCCGCCGCGCCGTGGCTGGCGATCGACGACGTCGCGTGGCCGGACTCCTGGCGGGCGGGGAGGCCCGTGACGGAGGGCGCACTCGGTTCCGGCCAGCGCTGAGCCGCCTGGCCGCGGCCCTCACCGTGCTCCCAACTGGACGACCGCGCGGGCCGATGCAGGCCAACGCATTCAGCCAGAAAAAGGCCAACGTGCTGGCCCGCGTCGGCGCGAGCCCGGGCCGGTAATCCGGGTTCTCGTGTGCGCGGGGGCGGAGTTACCGATACGTCGGACCGGTCGAGCTGAAGGCTGCGGTCCGGCCTGGTGACGGCGGGTACCGGATCAGCTCCGCGGCTGAGTTCGGCGGCTGGATTGCTGGGCAATCGGCGGCGGAGCTGGCCGAGCCGTTCACCTTCGTGGTCGGCACGGACGGTGCGCTTCGGCTGGCGCCGCGACGAAGCGAGCACATGGCCCGTGCCAGCGGAGGCATGGTTCTGAGTGCAGGTGAGATCGGCTTCGGACACGTGGCCGGCCCGGTCCCATTCGGGGCATGCGGACTTTCTCCAGCACCGGCTCAAACTGCGGCGAGTCCCCGCGCTGCCCTGCCGTGATCACGATCGACATGGGCTTCTGGCCTTGCTCGACGGCCAGGTGCAGCTTGGTGGTGAACCCGCCGCGCGAGCGTCCCAACCCGTGATCGCCGGGCTCGGTGAAGACACCACCCGGTGGTTCCTTCTGCAGGTCACCCCGCTTGCGAGCCCCGGCCGCATGCTGATGGGCGCGACACACGGTTGAGTCGATGCTCAGATCCCACGTGATCAAACCCTTCGCGTCGGCCAGGGACTGGAGCCGGGTCAGGATCCGTTGCCAGGTGCCGTCCCGCTGCCATCGACGGAAGAGGTCGTAGATCCAGCCCCACGGACCGTAGTCGACGGGCACGTCCCGCCACGGGCACGCCGGTCCGTACCCGAAACCGGATGCCGTCGATCAACAGCCGCCGGGACCAGACGGGCGGTCGCCCCGCCCTCGCCCCCCTCGGCAACAACGGCTCCAACACGGCCCACTGCTCGTCCGTCAGATCTCCCCGCCCCATGAACCGTGATCATTCACAATTCAAGATCCGCTTTCGATACACGGCCTAGGGCCTTCCCGCGGTGCGGGGTTGGTGAGAATCGGACAGATCCGCCCTGCGTGCGCCTCATCGAATGCGTGCGTCTGCTTCACAGGAACATCACAGGATTCCCTGGGCTCGCAGGGCGACGGCACGCTGTGGTACCGCTGCGCTGAGTAGGCGCGACACTGGCCGGAATCATCGAACTCCCGTGCTATTTAACGCGGTTGTGCCTACGGTTGCCCGCGTGCACGGAGGGTCCTGACCCGGCCCGGCGTGCGCGCATGTTCAGCGGCCGGGGGAAGGCTGTCGCCCGTGAGGGTGAGGTGTGCCCTGGGTCGCTTCGACCTCGGGATGAAAGGCACCTGCTTTGCGCTCCAGATCACCGAACCCTCTCTTACCCAGGCCCGGAAAGTCGGGGCTGGCAGCACGAATCATTCTCCTGCTGACCGCCGTGGCGATGGTGGTCGGCCTCGCGGTGCGGCCCGACCTTGCGCGGCCCGCTGGCCGTGATGAGCTGGGTCTGGCCGGGGATTCCTACGACGGCTACGACACCAAGTCCGCTGAGCAGCTGCGCGAGGACCAGTGCGTGGCCGCTCAGGCCCTGCGCAAGAGCGGACCCAGCCTGTACGCCCTGGCGCAGGATGCGATCACCCTGCCGCCGGACCAGCTCCACCAGAAGGTCCGCCGGGACCTGATGGACGACAAGACGCCCCTGCACCAGGCGAACAACGCGGACCGCGACAGCACCGCCCAGTGGCTGGAGAAGGTCAGCGACCAGGAGCAGGCGTGGTCCGGCGCCGTCAGCGGCCTGGATTACCTGCACCCGCCGCGAGGCGGCGGCAAGATCTTCGATCAAGTGGGGCTGCTGCCGTGGCTGTACCAGTCGTACGGGGCCGGGGACGACGTGTGGAACCCGTTCTACGATCCGTCGCCGACCGCCGACGACAAGTCGAAGGCCGCCGCGCTGGCGATCGGTGACCAGCTGTATGCCACCGGGGGCACCCCGCAGGAGCAGCAGGCGTGGGCGCTGTGGAAGAAGAACTCGGGGAAGGTCGAGGAGAACCAGTGGTTCGTCCCCCGGGTGTTCGCCGACGACGCCCGCATCTTCCTCTCCTCGGGCGGGTTCCCCACCACGGCGCCGGCGCCGGACAGCCCTGAATTCCGCATCGCTGTCGAGGACTTGAAGGCCCGCTTCGCCAGCTGCTCGTGGCACGACCCGATCGACCCCGACCGGGTGCTGGGCAAGGAGGTGGGGCAGGCAGCCGCGGAGTGGCAGCAGGAAATCGTCTCCCAGGCCACCCAGCGTCAGCAGATCCTCGCTTCCAGCTCCACGGCCGCGAAGGCGTTGCAGGACGGCACGTTCGCCCTGGGCCGGCTGCTGGGTCAGTCGTGGGTGGCGGACTACTCCACCCGCTGGCTGGACTACTCCACCGAGGGCGGTCTCGGCTGGATCGGGGATGCCTCCAATGTGATCAAGGTGGTCGCCGCTGGGGGCAAGTGCCTGGACGTCGCGGGCGGAGGGAAGACCAACGGCACGCCCGTCCAGATCTGGACCTGCAACAACGACCCCGCACAGGACTGGCGTCTCTACCAGGACGACCACGGCCTTCACGTGATGAACGTCGGCTCCGGCCGGTGCCTGGACGTCAGCGGAGACGGCACCGCGGACGGTACGAAGATCCAGATCTGGGGCTGCAACGACTCTCCGGCCCAGACGTGGGAAGCCGACGTCCGCGCTACCACGAGCCTGAAGAACACGAACTCGGGCAAGTGCCTGGACCTGCGCTCGTTCACCAACAGCCAGGACGCCTTCCTGTTGTCCTGCAACGGGACAGACGGGCAGAAGTTCAAGGTTGCTCCCAAGGGGCACACCGGCCCTGCCCCGGCCAAGGCCAGTGTGGACAAGGCCAAGGCGAACGTCACGGCTGCGCAGGCGGAGGCGAAGAACCAGCTCGGCGTGATCCGGGCCCAGCTGGAGACGGCGAAGAAGGCTGCTGCCGCCTCCACCACGTCGCAGCAGGCCGCCTACGCGATCGCTGACCAGAACGGAGCTCCGCGGGGCCGTGGGCTGATCGTCGGGCAGCAAAAGGACCAGGTCACCCAGGGCACGGTTGCCGCGTTGGAGGCCATGGTCAAGGCCGGGGAGACCGCGGAGGCCGCTACCCGCGCCTCGGCGGCCGACAGCGACACCATCACCCAGCGCGCTCTTGCCCAGGCAGCGCAAGTACGAGCCGAGTTCCGTAAGAAGGCTGCCGAGACGGCCGAGGTGCAGGCCAAGGCCGCCCGGGACGCCGCCAAACTCCACCGCGACAACGCCAAGACCGACGCCGAGACAGCAAAGGCAAAGCTGGCCGACGCGGTCAAGGCCGAGGGCCAGGCGAAGGCCGCCGCAGCTGATGCGCACGCCAAGCGGCTCGCGGCGGAAGCCGAGGAGCAGAAGGCCAAGGCGGAGAAGGAGACCGCCGCCGCCAAGCAGGGCGAAGCCAACCAGCACAAGCAGAACGCCCAGACCGAGGCCGGCAAAGCGAAAGACGCCAAGGACCGGGCCGAAGCCGCCGAGCAGACCGCCAAGGGCAAGCGCGACGACGCGGTCAAGGCCCGCGACAAGGCCGTCGAGCTGCGCAGCGACGCCTACAACGCCGAGCAGAAAGCCAACGCTGCGCGCGTTAAGGCCGACGCCAAGGAAGCCTACGCACAGTCACTGGACGCCGGTGACGCTGCGGACGCCGCCCGCAAGGCGGCAGATGAAGCCGCTGCCGCGGCGAACGACGCAAAAGCAGCAGCCGGGCGGGCCCGTTCCGAGGCCGATGCCGCCACGCAGGCGGCAGCAGAGGCCGACGCCGCGGCCACCCGGGCGGAGGCGGCGGCCAAGCGGGCACGTGCCGACGCGGATGGCGCACAGGCCGCGAAACTGAAGGCCGACGCTGCCGTCAAGACGGCCATCAGCGCCACCGCGGACGCCATCGAGGCAGCCCAGCACGCGGCGACCGAAGCCGCCGCCGCGGTCAAGCAGGCAGGCGTGGCCACAGCCCAGGCGAAGTCGGCCAAGGCCAACGCCGACGCCGCCATGAAGGAGGCCCTCACCGCGCTCGCCGCCGCAGCCAAGGCGGCGGGCTACGCCCACGTCACCGCGCAAGCAGCAGCCGACGCCACGGCTGCCGCCCGGCAGGTCGCCAAGCCGGCCAACGACGCCGTCCAGCTCGGTGGCCCGTACGCGGACACCGACAGCACGGCCTCCCTGGTGGTGCTGACGGGACAGGCATCGCGGACGATCGCCGAGCAGCAGCAGGCCGTCGCCCAGGCCCACGCCGACAACGCCAAAACCGAGGCCGAGGCGGCCAAGGACATCGCCAACCAAGCCCAGGGCGACATGAAGGAGGCATACCTCCACGCCGCCAACGCGGCAGCGTACGCGGCAGAAGCCCGCGGGTATGCGAAGGAGGCCCTCGGCTACTCAGCACAGGCCGCCGGGTATGCGGCCGAGGCCGCCAAGTCCCTGGCCCGCACAGTCGAATACGACCGGCAGGCCACCGAGGACGCGGCAGCCGCTGACAAGGCAGCCGGCCGAGCCGAAGGCTACGCCAAGGAGGCCCGCGCCTCGGCCGACGAGGCCGCGCTCGACGCGGCGGCAGCGCAGGAGGCCGCCAGGCAGGCCGCGCAGTCCGCTAAGGACGCCCAGGCCGCAGCCGCACGCGCCGACACCGCCGCCACCGAAGCCGAACAGGCCGCCAAGGACGCCGACCAGGCATCCAAGGACACCCAGGACGCTGCCCAGCGCACCGAGACGAAGGAGAAGAACACCCAGATCTCGACCGGGGCCGGCAGCATCGGCGGCGTCTTCTTCAAGACCAAGGTCGAGCCCGTCGGCGACCCGGAAAACGTCAAGAAGGACAACTGCAACGTCATCATCCACACCGGTGACTGCGTCATCACCGCGACGATCACCTCCACGGTGTCCGTCGACCTGTACCTGTGCACCAACCCGAACATCCCTGATGCACAGTACGGATGCCCCACCTCCGACACCTTGTTCCTCGCGAGCGTGGAACTGAAGGACCCCCAGACGCAGGACGTCACCTACACCATCAGTCAGCAGGAGTTCAACCGCGCCGTCGCCAAGGGATTCATCAAGGCGCTCACCGAAGACTTCACCGGCTGCTGGGACAAGGTCACCGGAGGCGGCGGAAGCTGGGGCAACTGCGGCTGGGCAGCCTTCGACATCACCACCCTCGTCTTCGGCAACGTCGCCATCAAGGCCATCACCGACGGAGTCAAGTCTCTCGACGCCGCCTTCCGAACCGGCATCGGCATCACAGACGCCTGGAGGGCCCTGCGCACCGCCGGCCTAAGCGAACTGGCTATCGAAGGTATCGGTGCGAAGTACATCAGCAACTTGGTCAGGCTGTGTACAAAGCCCAAGCCGCTCCGTACGGCAGCCGCTGGCGAAAGCGACCTGTGCCGGAAGATGATCCCGTACGCCGGTTCGGAACTGGCCGTCGTCGCCTACAAGTACCGGATTGCCAGCGGGCTCAGGTACAAGTACGGGATGAACGTCGCGGTTGCGAGGGTTCCGGGATGGGCCGCTGCCACTGGCGCGAAGGATGACTTCGTCGCCTTCGCCAACACTCCCGGCGGGCTTCACTCCGAGGAGAGGATCATCCAGGAGCTGGAGTCGAAGGGGTTCAACCGGAGTCAGATCTCTGAGCTCTACAGCGAGCGCAGTCCCTGCCAGGACAAGTGCGCTCCGCTGCTGGAAGGGATCCCCTACACCTGGTCGACTCCTGACGGCCCTGGAGCCAAAGAGATGTTGAAGACCATGATTGAAACCTTCGAGAGGGGAAGGCTCGCTCGATCTGCTCAGCGGCGGTCGTCCGAATGAGTTACTGGGGTGCCGGATGTCCCAGGCATCCGGCACCCCCGGCAACAGGGAAGCGTGATTAACATCAACTTCGATGGCATGACACCCGAAGACCTCGGGATCAAGCACGTCACCGCACAGGTGGCTGAGGCACGGTCCCGGGTGGCTGGCCAGGTGTGCGATGAGCTGCGAAAGGCCGGACTGCCGGCCTCCCTGGGCACGATCGACGACCCGTCACCAGGAGCGAAGGTCGAAGTCGAACTCCTTGAGGACCATCCAGCAGCAGCCTCCGTCTACTGGAAATGTGATCCGTCCGTACACAGCGCGTACGACACGAGCCGTCCGGACGGCGGCCCTGCCTTCCAATACTTCATCAAGGCGGCAGGTCACGTGCAAACCGCAGTGATGGGGATTCTGCGCTCAGCCGGATTCACCGTGGAACGGGACGACATGGACCCGCTCGCCCTGTGGGTCATGCCGCCTTCTACATGACCCGTTGACCTGCCGGGCCCTGCCCAACCAAGACTCGGCAGGGTCCCGGCAGCCACGGGCCAATATGCGCTCGGGTGGGCCGGGCCTTCTCACTGCGAAGGGCCGCCCCAGGCCCCCGTCCCGGCCGGGTCGTCGAAGTGGCCAAACTCGCCGGGCACGGGACCCTGGCCGTGCGACGCCTGGTGCCATGAGGTACAAGCTGATGTGCCGGTTCGTACTTGTTCAGCAGGTGGTGTCGGGCCTGCTTGCCGCCGGGAAGGTGGGGCATGGCGTCGAACTGTGTGACGGCTTGCTCGTGCAGGGGGTGGACTGGCGCAAAGCCATCCAACGCAAGGCTGCCGATCACCGTGCTCCACACCTGCACGTTGAATTACCCGACAGCCGCGTAGCTGCGCCCCGCAGGGCAACGCCGTGGGAGTGGCGGCCGGGCCGAGCCTGACACCGATCCTGCCCCCGCCCGCTCTGGCGACAGCACCGCCCGAGTGGTGGCGCTGGGCGCACCCGGAGAGGGTGTAGGCGTCGCCGGGTTCCAGCGCGGCGGCAACGTCGTCGAACGTGTCCCGTGTCCGGTCCTGCCAGCCTGCCGTCTCCCCCCGCATGCGCGGCAGGGTCTGGATCTGCCGCAGCACCTCGGCCTCCTCCCAACGGCGTCGGCAGGGCGCGCACGCCTGAGCGCCGGGAGGGGCGCTCCAGCAACCGACCGCAGTACCGGTGCCGGTGGCCGCGTCGAGGTGATGGCCGGTGACGAGGTTGCCGCGGCCCTTGGGCCCCCACAGCAGGGCGTCGTCGACATGGAACGGCTCGCCGCCCGGCGGCGTCAGCTCGCCGGCGGCGGTGCGGAAGCGGTCAAGGGCGGCGTCGAGCGCGCTGCAGTTGGCACACACGCGTCGCGCAGTGGACGACCGGTCATCGAGCGACTTGCCGCAGTAGCCCAGCAGATGCCCCGGGGATCGGCCGGTGCGCGGAGGCGCTCTTGCCCGCGTCCGCACCCCGTCGGAAGTCCGGCTCCTCGGAGTGCGGCGCCGTGGTGAAGATGAGCCAGGCGCGCGTGCAGCTCTGACACATGCTGTGCACCGTGTTCTCGCCGATGGGCTGGAGGCCGGGCGCGCGTGTGGCACACGCGGCCAGCGGCTGGGCGCCGTCGAACAGGACGCCGAAGTGGGCAGTGCCGGTCGTACGGCCGATGGCGAGCCGGATCAGCGGCAGGGACAAGGGACCTCCATCATGCGGTAGACGGCGGAAGGAAAGAGGACGGTCAGGCGCGTACGGCGCACAGACCGTCATGGTCGGTGGCGAGGGCGTAGCCGTCCTCGTAGGGATGGCCAGCGCGGGCCTGGGTGGTGTCGGCCTGTTCGTGACAGCTGATGCACAGGCGAACGAGGGGTCGAGGTCGCGGTTGCGGGCTAGGAAGCCGATGGAGCCGAAGCGCTCGCAGCGCTTCGGGCCCAAGCCAAGGGGCGCGTTCGTCAGAGACACCTCTTCCAAAGGCTGAGGCGGGATGCGGCACGCGGACATCGGGGCCCGGCCGGTGGTGCCAGCCGGGCCCCGATGTCAGCCGCGCCGGACGATCGTGAGGCGCTCTTCCGTGCTGTGCGGCAGCCGGTGGCGCGCCACCGGTACCGGGGAGGCGAGCGAGGCCGCGAACACGGTGACTAGCTCGTGGGGGACGCTCGGGCTGAAGTTCGCGCACCACAGGTAGGGGGCGCCGAAGGTGGGCTCGGCCCATGCCTGCCAGCCCATCAGGTCCTCCCGCAGATCGGCGTCCGCGATCAGGTCCGGCAGCATCTCGAGCGAGACGTGCGAGGCGAAGCCCGGGTCCGTGGCGGCGGTGCGGGGGCGGTCCACGTCACGCATCCAGCCCTGCGCGCTGAGCGCCGCCACCACCGCCTCGGGCTCCTCGAAGCCGGTATCGGGCACCGCGCTGGCATCGAGCGCGACGAGGAAGTCGTGCAGCGCCTCGGGCGGCACGCCGGTGGTGAAGTAGGCGTTCCACTGCACCAGCGCGCTGCTGGCTTCCGGGCGGGCGGAGATCTGCAGGGCAACGCGCAGGCCGCCGAGCGTGAACGGGCTGCTGGCCAGGATCCATTCGGCGCCGCGCAGCTCGTCCGGGCTCACATACAGCAGGGTGTCGCGGGAGGTGGGCCACATGCGCCAGCCCAGACCGGTCAGGGTCTCGCCGGCCCGCTCAGCGAGGGCGTCGTCGTCGCCGGCCAGATGGCGCGGGGTGACCCAGTGCACCGGGAGCGGCGAGGGGTAGGAGGAGTCAGAGGGATGGTGCGGGTGCAGGGGCGCCTCCGTGGGCTCGGGGGTGGTTCACTGCCCCCCGCTGGGGCGGGTGCCGCGCCGGCGGCGCGGCGGGGCCTCGGCCGGTTCGTGCCAGGCCAGCGCGACCGCGACGTGAGGTAGCAGGGGGCCGAACTGTTCGGCCTCGTCCTCGTCCGGCTCGGTGAGGAACAGCACGGGACGGCCCGTCGCGTCACGGGCAGCCACAACGGGGCCCGCACGGTGGGCCATCGGGAAGTCGGGGTTGAGGGCGAACTGCACGACGGCGTTGCGGTCACAGGCGGACAGCTGGTCGAGCAGGTCGCCGACGGTCGGCTCGGGCAGTGTGCCGAGCGGCTCGGCGTCCTTGGCCTCGGCGATGAACACCACCGGCCGGTCGGCGTCGTCCCGGGTGGGGACCACGCCGCCCAGCAGGCGCACCGTGGGGGCGAAGGGGTTGATCCGCAGACGGACCACCGTGTCGCGGTCGCTGGCGGACAGGCGGTCCAGCAGGTCGCCGACGGTCATCTCCGGGGCCAAGGCTCATCTCCTTGCAGTAACGGCGCCCCACCAGGGGACGAGGGAAGGGTACGTTCCATGCGCGAGCAGCAGATCCGAGCCGCGCGGTGGCAGTGGGGTCACAGCGGCCGGGACGTGACGAGCACGCGCTGCACCGTGGCCGCGACGATCTCCGCCGGCGTCTCAGTGTCGAAGCGGATCCGGTAGCCGGGGGCTGTGGCGGTGCCGGTGACGGCGAGGGTCCAGCCGTCGCCGTCGGTGCCGGGGCGCCCCAGCGGGAACCATCCGAGGTAAAAGCGCCCGTCCTTGCTGCTGACGTGGACATCGGCCCGGTCGTCCACGACGAGGTGGAAGAACTCCGCGTTGAACAGGTCGGTGACCAGCGTCGGCTGGCCGGGTCCCAGCTGCCACGAACGCAGCCGCAGGGCCTCGGTGGTGGTGGAGAATCCAGGCGTGGACGCATCCACGGTCACAGGCATCACCTCTCTGACCTGGTGTTTTCGGGGAAGGTCGTCTACGTTGACATGCCCCTGGCGGCTTCCACCAGTCCCTTCGCGATCTTTCCTGTCTGCCCCCGGCGAACTACCGAACCCGGCTGTCTTGCAAGTTCTCAGATCCCGTGTCATTTCTCAGTCGCGATGTCATGCGACTGGCCGAACTGACGCGGGATTGAGGATCGCTGGCCACTGCCGTCACTCGTTCGGGTGGCCTTGCCTCAGGCCCGGCGTGAGCGCCTCACGCGGATGCGAACGTAGCGCTCGCGGACGAGGCCGCCCACGTTCAGTCGTTTGGGGACTCCGTTGCCAGCGGGATACCACACCGCCAGCAGCCGTTCGCGTGGTCGTCCTGGCAGACGTAACCGATGCCACCATCCACGCACCATTCGGCGGCCTCCTCGGAAAGCAGATCGGGCCCGGCAAGGAGCAGCCGACGAAATTCCGTGGTGTCCGCAATATCGGCCGGGCGGCTGGTGAACCACTTGTCGAACCAAGGCTCGTCCCGGTGCATGCGCCAGCGCGCATTCTCCCGGTCGTCGACAGCCGCAAGGAACCGATCGACGATGCGCCCCCAACTCGGAGCTCCGAACCAGCCGTTGTCGAACGCGCAGAAGAATTCGATCAGGGTTCGCAGGCCGAACTCCTTCTCGCGAAGGCGGTACGTCCGACCCCAATCGATCGCGCCCTGTGCCATCTCCGCGAGATCTTCTCGCGGATCAACCTCGTGCGCCGGGTCGTCAGGGTTGTGGCAGGCCAGCCCGAGCTCGAGCACAGACTGCCCGGTCGGTAGAACCCGAGACGGGTTGACGATCGCGAGACCGACAGCGATCCAGTCGACATGGTCGAACGACAACATCGAGCGCACCATCCGGGTGGTCGACGCGTTGATCCGCATCATCGTGCCGTCGTGCAGCGGACTCTTCCCGGCATGCCAGTCCTCGACGGGTGTGTTGCGCCACAGGGCGAGCGTGATGCGGGTGGCAGCGAGCCACAGCAGTGCGTCGTCGTCAAGGTGCCCGAACCGCTTGGCACACTCCTGGACGCCGTAGGTGATCAACTCTTCCGGTTTCGGCCACCTATGGCTGTCGGGCGCTTCAGGCCCTTCAGGCGCGTACTCGTAGTTGTCGGCGTACTCGTCGAGGATCTCGCTCAACTCGGCTGCGCTGTCAGCCTCGCTGTACTCGTAGCCGTCCGGCCCCTCGATGGTGTACGTGTCGTGGTCCCACGAGACATACACGTCGCCCCAGAGCACGACATCATCGCACTCGATGGCGTTATCCGTCACAACCGGCCTGATTATGATCGGCGCAGTACGTCCGTCGGTTCGCTCGCCGTCCTTCTTGGCCGCCCATGCGGTGATGACCTCGAGCGGCTTCGGCAGGAGAGGGCCGACATTGGTGATGCTGAACGGCTCGTCGTCGTCTCCGGTGTCGAACCGGCTGTTGACGAACGCGACCGCCTCGGAGGGCGTGCTGACGATGGACTGGGTACCACTCTCGTTGTCAACCACTCGCCACAACGCGCTGTTCTTCACGATGCTCTCCGATCACGGTGAGTGCACCCGGGGCGGGTGCGATGCGCCGGGTCGCTCGGCACTGACTCCGATTATGGGCTGATCAACCCGCCCGTAGTCCCGCACGCGCTTGTCGGCGACGAAGCTCGGGACGTTCGGGTGCAACCTGCTTTTCGCGACCGCAGCGACACAGCCGAGATCACGCAAAGTACAACGGAGTGTCCGCGCAACCTGCGCTGCACGTCAGCAGGAACTGTAGGGTCTCAGACCGTGTTACAACCCTCGGTCCCTGGCGTCCGGGCCTGCCGTTCCGGCAGGCCCGGACGCCAGGGACCTTGTCTATGCGGAGATCAGCCGCCGGGACGCAGTTCACCCGGCTCGTAGCGGAGTTGGAACGTCTGGGCATGCTCCCCGTCCATCCAGTACAGGGTCATGGTCGACAGCATGCTGCGCTTGATGTACCGGGTGCGTGAGGGCATTCCTTCATCCTGCGCGACGATCCAGGCTTCCACCCGCTCGGGCAGACCGAACCGCAACGCGTAGGCGTCGGGGTTCTCGGCGGAGCGAAGTTCCCAAACCGGGTGTGAGGCTGCTTGATTGATGCGACGCAGACGCACCGCGTGCGTGGGGTGCGCCCTCGCGTATTCCACGAAACCATACAGATCCTTCGAGGCCAGGCCCAGGACGAAGGGGGCGGCCGGAAAGGCCAGAACAAGACCCAACCGTGACCGGCTGTACAGAGCCTGCGCGAGGTGATCAAGTGGGCCGCGAATCGAAGCAGGCAGTTCCACGTCACCTGGGTCCATCTCCAGCAGCGGGCCGCGAAGATACGTCCGTATCTCGCGCACCTTCGGCCGCTCGGCAGCCGGCATAGCTTCGAGCACGGCGTGGATCGTGTCGGCCGTGTCCCTGACGAGATTCCGTAGCACGGCGAAGTCCGGCGCCGAGAGGTCGATCAGGGATATCTGGTGGGCGAGCGCGTAGTCCTGCGCTTCCGGGCTGAAGCCGGACGTGGAAAAGATCGCGTAGCTGTAGCGGTATCGCGTCCGTGGCCGACCCGTCCCGGGCGCGGAGAGCGTGGTGGTCTCGCCCTCATTTACGTCGTGGATGACACCGTGGCCGTTTCGGACCGTGGGCAGACCAACAGGCGCCTTGGCCAAGTACTTTGCCTCGACGAACAGGCGCACTGGCAGGGAGAACGGCGGGACGTACCGGAACTGTCCGAGCGCGTCGACCTGATGCCAGGCACCGCGTCCGCGAACCAGCAGACCGTTCTTGTCCTCCTTCAGGACCTTCCACGGCTCTTTGTCCTTATCATCGTCCGCCGTAAGGACCTCGAAGCCGCTTGAGCGCAACAACCAGGCCAGCACCTCCTCCAGGAGGTAGCCGCGCAAGGGTCCTTTGCCGATCATTTTGTCTGCCACGACAGGATCCTACGTATGGCCTTGATCTTGATCCCAGGGTGCCGCCCTGTGCTCTGACGCCGCTACGCCCAAAGCCCGGTGGTTCCCGCCCACGCGAAGGGAACGGAGGTCTGACCGTGGATCAGGCGGGGTTGAGGAGGCGGGCGCCGTTGTTGCGGACGTTGTTGACCTCCGTGGAGACGGGCCGGGCGCTGAGACGGCCGTCAGCGGGCTGGGTGAGTAGGGCGCGGAGGTCGTCGGTGTCGTGGTGGTGAGGGTCGAGCCAGGTGTCGTAGTGGTCCGGATTCAGGGCCAGGGGCATGCGGGGATGTACGCGGCCTGCTGCGTCGGTTGCTCCGGTAGTGATGATCGTGCAGGTCATCAGCCAGGCGGCCGGGTCGTCGTCCCCTTCACGTCGGGATCACGCCAGTACTCGTACAGCCCCGCCATGGCCATCACCTGACCGTCGGCCGGGTGGATGAAGTACGGCTGCTTCCGGGTCTTGCCGGTCGCCTCGTCCTTGACCGGCTCCCACTCGTAGAAGCCGTCGGCTGGCAGCAGACACCGGCGCTTGGCGAAGGCGCGCCGGTAAGCGGGCTTCTCGTGCACCGTCTCCACGCGAGCATTGATCATCCGCGAGCCGGCCTTCGGATCCTTCGCCCACGACGGCACCAGGCCCCACCGCAGCGCCCGCAGCTCACGCTTCACCTCGGCGTCATCGCCGTCCCGGCCGGCGCGTTCGAGGACCGCGTAAACCGGGTCGGTCGGTGCCACATTCCAACTGGGAGCGAGCGCCTCCGTGGTCTGCCAGTCGGTGAGGTGAAAGAGCCCGGAGAGGTCCTGCGGGCTACGAGTCGAGATGTAACGGCCGCACATGCCGCCACTGTGCCACAAGCTCCGGGACAAGGCGGAGGGACGTTTTGAGCAGGTTCATGCCACTTCAGAGGGCCTATCGCCAGCGAAGCGCAGGTGGGGCACGAAGTAGTCACACGGAGGACCATCTGGGCATGCGCGATGCCGCCGCACCAACGAGGGTGGGGGCATGACCGGGCCGCCCATCGTCGTGCACCGACCCCTCGCACGCGGGGGCCGACGCGTCACCGTGCTCGGCCAGGACATCGGAGTGGTGCGTTCTGACCGAGACCTCGTGGAGTTTCTGCGTCAGACGGGCATCGAGGAGACCGACGCCGAGGCCATGGTCGGTGGGGGGTCTCCGGAGATCGAGTGGCTGGGCGCGCCGGCCCACGAGTACGGAACGAGCTGATGGCGCGTATCCGCCTCGATTCAGCAGCCCTGCCCCGGGGCCCCCTCGGAACACCCACGTGACCGACGGGCGACGCCGTTCATGGTGCCTCAGCGCGCCAAGACGCTCCCAGTTCCGCAAGACGCCCTCGCAGTGCGCCGCGCTGCTCCTCCAGCTCCTGCGACGTCGGCGAAAGCAGATAGACGTTGTCCCGGTAGTGCAAGAATCCGATCCGCTCCCACCCCCTGGCGATTTTGGCCGTGATGCGGTCCCACTCGGCTTCGTCGCGCAGCCGGTCCGCGCTCAGGTCGGAGACCCCCGGGGAACAGGCCACTGCCCGGCAGCCGGGCATCAGCCGGAAGATGGCCTCGGTAGCGAGAGCGACCCCCAACCCCTGCCCTCTCCATTCCGCGTTCAGGGCGACACGGTCCATGACGAGCAGGCCGGAGCCGCTGTACTCCAGCAGCTCGCCGACCTCGTCCGTGTAATAGCCGGTGGCGGGGTCGAGGAGGACCTGGGCGATCTCGTAGAGGTCCTCCGATTCATCCGCCAAGGCTGAATAAGCGTTACGCCCGCGGTCGAGGTGCACCCGGTAGAACGTCATCGAGCCGACAGCGGCGTCCTCCAGGGAGTACGCCGGGCACGCGTCGGTGCGGCATTCGCTCGGCGCGTCGGGGCATCGGCGGTCGTCGTGCACCTGTCGGCGATGCACGACGGTCACATCCCACCGTTCCAGCGTGTCAGCGTCGGGGGTGTCGCTCAGTTCGTCGACGTAGGTGACACGCAAATGCAGCTCGGTGGGGTCGCCAGGGAGCGGAGAGGACTCGATCACTGCGGAAGCCTAGCCATCCGTCACTCGCGGCCTCGTCGCTGCCGTCGCAGAGATGAGGGTCGCGTCGGCGGCCGGGCTACGGCGGCACCCAGGCCCCTCGGATGCAGCACCGGACACGACGAAGCCCCCGGAATCGCGGGGATTCCGGGGGCAGGAGGGCAGGTGGGGCTAGTTCTCGGTGGAGTCGCCGTCGGTGGCAGCGTCCGTGAGGCGTCGGCGGACTGCGACGAGGGTGCCTGCGCCGACGGCGAGGAGGAGGCCGGCGCCGCCGAGCAGCCACGGGGGGGCGTCGGCGCCGGTGTGGGCGAGAGAGCCTTCCGGAGCGGGGGCCTCGGGGCTMGGCGGGGTCTCGTCCGGGACCGGCGTGTGGGTGGCCGAGGTAGAGGGCGACGGCTTGGTGTCCGGGATCGGCTTGTCTGTCGAGATGACCGGCGGCTTCGTGGGCGGCACCGTCGGCGGGATGGTGGGCGGCGGGGTGGGCTTCGCCTTCTTGGTGTCGGTGAGGGTGATGGCGACGGGTGAGCCGGGCTTGGCGGTGAACTTCTGCGGCGCGGAGTCGAGCTGGTAGCCCTCGGGGGCCTTGGTCTCGGTGGCGGTGTAGGCGGTGCCGTTGCGGGAGGCGACCGGGAGCTGGGCCTTGGCGGTGCCATCCTTGCCGGTGGTCAAGGTCACCGGGTCGCCGCCGTTGCCCACCGGAATGATGTTGATCACCGCACCGGGCAGGGCTTTGCCGCTGTCCTTGTCGGTCTTGGTGACGGTGAGGTCGGCGGGCTTGAAGGGGTCGATGACGGTCAGGGGTGTGCCGTTGCCGGGGGTGACGATGACGTCCTGGTCGGCGACGGTGTTGTGCAGGGGGCTGCCGCTGCTGGTCTCCTTGAGGCGGTAGACGCCTGCCGTGAGGTCCTTGAAGACCAGCTGGCCCTCCGCGCCGGTTTTGCCGGTGGACACCTCCTTGCCGGAGGAATTGAGGAGGGTGAAAGCGGCGCCGGCCATCAGGTCACCGCCGGGGTCCTTCTTGAGGATCTTGATGCCGCCGTACTCGACCATGTTCCTCGGGGCGGCCGTGGCCGGGGCGGATGGGGTGGGCTCGGGAGCATGGGCCGAGG